>JAFDCC010000152.1 GCA_019312985.1 Deltaproteobacteria bacterium | reverse complement strand
TCGGTATCAAGGCCTGCCATGATGCGGAGCAGGGTACTTTTGCCGGAGCCGTTCAACCCAAGGACTCCTATCTTTGCCCCGTAAAAAAAAGAGAGGCTGATATCGGTGATGACCGGTTTTTTATTATAAAACCTGCTTACCCCCATCATGGAGTAGATAATCTTCTGTGGATCATTGCTCATGGCTCTTCCTTTTTGAAAATGTTGCTGCCGTTGTTGTTCTGTAAAAAAGAGGCGCGAGCATACCATAAGTTGTAAAACTGCGCCATAGCAGGCGGGGAAAAATTGAAGGATCTGGAGAAAGCAGCGATCTGGAGGGAAAAAGAGCTGAGATGCTTGCCTTTTGTTGCAAGGGGAAAGGCTATTCGCGGAATAATCTTCTGACCGCGGAAAGAAAATAGCGGGTAAGGCTTTTGCGGCGCAGGAGGAATTCCGCCTGGGCATCGGTCACCTCCTTGCCCCGCTGGTCGCGGAAGGAGGAGGACTTCATGATGGCAAAGATCTGCGAGGGATAGACGCTGCGGTGGCCGGTCATCAGGAAACTGGTGACGCAGGCGACGGCGGCATAGGGTGCAATCGGCGCCCCGAAAAGTTCAATGGCGAGGATGGTTGCGGCGATAGGCGTGTTGGCAGCTCCGGCCAGGAGCGCCACCATGCCGATGGCGGCAAACGTTGCCGGGTCGACACCAAGAATAACGGCCAGGAGGCTGCCGAAGCTGGCGCCGATAAAAAAGATCGGGGTTACCATGCCGCCGCTGCCGCCGAAGGTGAGAGTAATGCAGGTGAAGACAATTTTTGCCAGAAAGGCATACCAGATAACTCTTGCCCCTCCCAGGGCGTCTTCGATGGTATCAAGGCCGAGCCCAAGATAATCGGTGGAAAAAAAGAGGGTCAGGAGAATGAGAGCGGCGCCGCCGAGCAGTCCTTTCAGAGGATCCCACCAGGGAAGCTTTGCCGCCAGGCGCTGAAACAGGTTCAGGGTTTCGATGAGCAGCAGGGAGCAGATGCCGAAGAGAATCCCGGCCAGGATGACCTTGATGAAGAAGAGTTCGGTAAAGGCCGGGACAAAGTTGATCTGGTGGTAAAAGTAGGTGACACCGAGGGCGGCGGAGACCTGGTATCCCATGACTCCGGCAATGAAGGTCGGCAGGAGGACCTCGTACATGATGCCGCCGATGAAGAGGACCTCGATGCCGAAGATGGCACCGGCGATGGGGGTGCCGAAAACAGAGGCAAAGCCTGCACTGATGCCGCAGATTACCAGTTTTTTGCGGTCCGCATGGTCGAAATGCAGGAGGTTGCCGATTATGGAGGCCAGACCGCCGCCGATCTGGGCACAGGGCCCTTCCTTGCCGGCCGAACCGCCGCAGGCAAGGGTGATAACAGTGGTCACCAGCTTTATGGGAACGACGATCGCCTTGATGTAGCCGTCATGCCGGTGGACAGCCTCAATGACCTTTTCCGTTCCGTGGCCCTCGGCCTCCGGCGCCAGGTATTTCGTGATGTAGGAACTGAGGGCGAGGGCCAGGGGCAGCAGGAAGAAATAGTAGGAGTGCTCCCCGAGGCGTGCGGTGCTCCACTTCAGGGAAACGAGGAACAGGGAAGTGGAAAATCCGACCACAACGCCGATGAGGCTGGCGACGATGAACCATTTGAAGATGCTGACGAGCAGGATCGATTCTTCTGTCAGGGATTTTCTCATTGCCGGGGCCGGTCCAAATATTCACATTGCTGCAACTTTGCAAAAGTTTCGTCATAATACCGTATACGGTCGATAATTCAATGGCAATACCACCGCTTCAAGCGCCACCTGGCCGTGACCAGAAAAGTTTTTCGTAAAGGGGGGAGATGGAAAGAAGCAGGAGAAGAGCGGCCGGCTTAAGAAGATGCAGGGGATGGCGGCTTCGGTTGACTGGCAAAGAACATTCTGACCGCCTGCCGCTGACTGGAGAGGCAGAGGACGGTAATCGCATCACCGGGAAGAATCGCAGTGCTGCCGTCGGGGACCAGAGCAACGCCGTCCCGCAGGATGGAGACGACATTGGTGTTCCGGGGCAATCGCATGTCTGCCAGCTTTTTGCCGGCAGCTTCACAGCCGGGCTCCACCTTCAGCTCGAGGAAGTCAAGGCCGGTCACCTTGCGCAGGGCGGAACGATCGCGGGCGAGCTGGTCTTTCTGCTTGCGCATCAGCCCCACGTCATAGGCCCGGACGATATCGCTGCGGCTGATGAGGCCGACAAACTGCCGGGGGTTGTTGCGTGCCACAACCGGCAGCCTCGCCAGGTCACGCGGCGCCATTTTCCGGATGGCAGACCAGATCGGCTCGTCGGGAAAAACCGTGACCGGATCGGGGGTCGCCACATCCCAGACTCTGAGATCGCGGAGATTGACCTCCTTTCTCTGCAAAGTTCGTTCCATGGCCTGGATGGTCCGCTCCATGTCCTGCATGGTGACCATGCCGTAAAGCTTTTTATCGGCGGTGAGGACCGGGAAGCCGCCAAGATGGGTTTCCTGGAAGGCGGCGAAGAGGTCGGCGACACTCTGCTGGTCCTGCACGGAAACGGGGTTTTTGTTCATCACCTCCTGTACCTGGACGGTCTGCATGATGTCCATATCCCGCCCCTGTTCAAAGCGGATGCCGCGCTTGGAAAGTTTCAGGGTGTAGATGGATTCCGACTGGAGCCACTGGGCAAAGGTGGAGGCAACCATGCCGGCTGCCATGAGGGGAAGGATGAGCCGGTAGTCGTTGCTCATCTCAAAAACAATGAGCATGGAGGTGAGCGGCGCCCGGGCCGTAGCGGAGAAAACCGCAGCCATACCGACCAGGGCATAGGCGCCGACCTGGATGGTCAGGCCTGGGAAGAGGTGCATAACCACGTAGCCGAAGGTGCCGCCCAGCATCGCCCCGGTAAAGAGCGACGGCGCAAAGACACCGCCCGAATTGCCTGAGCCGAGGGTGAAGGAAGTCGCCAGGGGCTTGAGGAAAATCAGAAGGAACAGGAGCAGGAACGGGGCCCGGCCGTGGAGGACCTCTTCCAGGAAAAGAAAGCCGGAGCCGAAGACATGGGGATAGTTTTCGACAAGCGGCAGGCCGAGCTTCATGTCGCTGGCGGAAACATGGAGAACGGAGCCCATGTGGGGATAGGCAAAGGCCAGGAGGCCAAGGAGAAGGGAACCGACGGCCGGCTTCAGCCAGAGCGGTATGGGTAAACGGTCAAAGACGTCCTCGGCATAGTAGAGCATGCGGATAAAAAGAATGCCGACCAGGGCGGCTGCCAGGCCGAGAACCGCGTAGAGGAGAATTTCCCAGGAGGAGTGCATGACATAGCTGGGGACCTCGAAAGCCGGCCGCGCCCCGAGGAATATCCGGCTGACGATGCTGGCGGCCACGGCCGAGACCACGACGTTACCGAAAACAGCGACCTGGAGTTCGCTGAGCAGGACCTCTATGGCAAAGACCACCCCGGCAATGGGGGCGTTGAAGGTTGCGGCAATACCGGCGGCGGCACCGCAGGCGACAAGGTTTTTTATGCGCTGATCCGAGAGGCGCAGCCACTGGCCCACCGTGGATCCGAGGGCGGAACCGACCTGGACGATGGGGCCCTCCCTTCCCGCTGAACCGCCGGTGCCGATGCAGAGGGCCGAGGCAACTATTTTCGCGAGGGCCACCCTGGGCCGGATGCGGCCGCCCCGGAGAATGAGGGCCTGCATTACCTCCGGGACGCCGTGCCCTTTGGCCTCCATGGCAAATTTCGCAATGATGGGGCCGACGAGCAGGCCGCCGCCGACCGGGATCAGGATGAACCAGAGACGGCCCGGTCCGGGAAGAAACTGTTCCGCACCTCCGTATGCTGCCACCTGGATAAAGCCGATGAGCCGGATGAAGAATACGGCGGCCAGGCCGGTTGCAATACCGACGACAATAGCCATGATCAGCAGGACAAGACCCTCGCGCGGTGCAAAACGGTCGAGCAGTTTAGCCAGGTGATGTCTGATCATGGGGAACCGGTTGGCATCTTGTGCCTGGGGCATCTCGTGGAAAAAAAGAAATAATTGTGATATTACAAATGTTTACAGGAGAATGGCGCCGCTGTCAAGAAAAGAGGTTTCTAGGCGGATAAAAGCTTAAATTATATCTGCTTCAACCCCTGGCACAGATAATTTTGGGTGCTTATTTTATTAAATAAATATATTAGT
>JAFDCC010000151.1 GCA_019312985.1 Deltaproteobacteria bacterium | reverse complement strand
GTTTCAATTTACCATGTCCAGCACTTCCATGAAGAGGGATAAAGGCGTTCTGCCACTGGAATTTGCCGAACAGGTCGCGAGTCTCTACCGCGACATGGAGAAGGCCTACGACTCCGTTGCCGCAACCCTTGATTTTTCCTGCAGCGGCTGCCCAGACAACTGCTGCGACAGCTTTTTCCTGCACCATACTTACACGGAATGGGCCTACCTGTGGCAGGGTCTCTCTGCACTGGGCGACCGGCAGCTGGAGGAGATCAGGGAAAAAAGCGGCGCCAGCCTGGCTGCGACCGAAGATGCCCTCGCCCGGGGAAAACGCCCGACGGTGATGTGCCCCTTGAACAGCGACGGGCGCTGCACCCTCTACCCCTACCGCCTGATGATCTGCCGGCTGCACGGGGTGCCGTCGGCCTTCACCAGGCCCGATGGCAGAAGGATGGAATTTCCCGGCTGTTTTCGCTGTCAGGAGCAGCTCGCCTCGGAAACACCCGGCGCAGTCCTCGACCGGACAGAGTTCTTCCGGCGCCTCGTCGAACTGGAGATGCAGCTGCTCGGCGGCAGGCAAAGAGTCCTTCCGAAGGTAAAACTGACCATTGCCCAGATGATTGTCCAGGGGCCGCCCCGCCTTTAGGGGCAAAAGGGCCTGAAACGTTAACCCTGCAGCCGGTTTATCCGCCATGGAACAGACAGACAGCGAGAGACTCCGCAAGGCCATCCTGGAAGTGATCCACAACCAGGTTCGCGACAACGACCCGCCGGAGACCGGCCTGACCGTCAAACGGCTCCGGCAGCAGGGATTTTCCGAAGAGGAGACCCTGAAGCTTGTCGGCTTTGTCGTGGCCTCTGAGGTTTTCGGCGTCCTGAAAGAAAACCGTCCATATGAGGAGGAAAGATACATCGCAGCCCTCAAACGTTTGCCGAAGCTGCCCTGGGATGAGGAGGCGTAACATGTCGTTTCCGTTGCGCCACCGCCCGCCCGCCGGAGAACCGCGCCCGGGAAGCGTTCGGCATAGCCCATGAAACTACAGCTGAAACTCCACGCCGGAAGGCCGGACAGGCCCGTTGTCCTGCTGATCCACGGCCTCAACATGAACAACTACTTCTGGCTTGACCCGGAAAAATGCCAGGTTCTGGGGGGTCTGGCGCCGCTTACGGTTTTTCTCGCCGACGTCGTCGCAAAGCCGGAAAATACCCTCTCTTTCGGTTCGCCCGCCCCCCATATCAGGGGGTTGTGGACCCGGCTGCAGGAGGAGGGGTTTTCCCTTGCTTCCTGGACCCAGGGCAAGCCCCTGGGGCAAATCCAGGCGGCGATGAACGAACTGGCGGCTGTCCTTGCAACCGTCCGGCAGAGGTGGCCCGGAGTAAAGATCTTTCTCGTCGGCCACAGCCGCGGCGGCCTCATTGCCCGGCGTTTTCTCCAGCAGGAAGAGCACGGCGGCATCGCCGGCCTGGTCACCATCTGCAGCCCCCACGCGGGGAGCGGCATGGCAACATTCACCCGCTACCTGAAACCGGCGGGGACGTTCCTCAAGAAAATCATCCCGGTAAAGTCCAAGGCCGCCCTGGCGCAGGCCCTGGAGCGTCTTTCCTTCTTTCTGCAGAGCCCGGCCATTGCCGAGCTTGAACCGGGGTCGGAGTTCATGGCCTCACTGCAGCAAGCCCCCCTGCCCCGTCCCATCCGGAAACTTTCCTTCGGGGGCACCAGCCCGGCGCTCTTTCACGTTACCGTGCGGCTGCCGACCGGCAGCCACAGAACCATCCGGTTTCCGGACCTGCTTGCCGCAGCGGTTCCATCCAACCGCTTGCCGAAGGAGCTGACACCGGGGCTCGGTGATGCCCTGGTATCGGCCGAAAGCGCACAACTGCCGGGTGGTGCCCATTACAACTTTCCGGTCAACCACGTTAAGGCCGCCTATGACAGTGAGGTGCACCGGGTGATTCTTGACTTTCTCAGCTGAAAACCCCGTGCTGGTAGAGGACGTTGAAGCCGATCCCGAGGAGTACGAGCCCCCCGGCTATTTCCGCCCTGGCCCCGAGTTTTGAGGCCGCGCCGAGGAGGCAGCCGAGCTTGAGGCCGACGAGTGTCAAGCCGCTCGCGGCAATGCCGATTATCGCTGCCGGCAGCCATATGGAAATATTGAGCACCGAGAAGCTCAGGCCGACGGCGAGGGAATCGATGCTCGTCGCAACGGAGAGCATGACGAGGGTAAAACCCCGTGTGGGGTCAACCTTTTCCACTTCCGCTTCGCGGCCGCCAACCGCCTCCTTTATCATTTTCACCGCCACCAGGGCAAGAAGCCCGAAGGCAAGCCAGTGGTCAATGCCCGCCAGGAGCGACCGCACCGTCAATCCGCCACCCCAGCCGATGATATTCATCATGGCCTGGAAAAAACCGAAGTGAAAGGAGAGCCTGAAAGTCTGCCGGGCGCTGACCCTACAGAGGCTGACGCCGGCGGCCAGGGCAACGGCAAAGGCATCAACCGCCAGGGCCAAAGCGATGAGGATGATTGTCAACTGATCCATGCATTCCTTATATACCAGCCCTCCTGAGGCGACAAGTCATTATCGTCAAAAAGGGTGGCGGGGCCCGGCTTTTAGGTTGATTATCGCTGTAATAGGTCTTACTATTCCAGCTGCTCGCCCTGTTTTTTTAGAGGGCCGCCGGCCCGCAGATCGACGGTCCGGTATCGGTGCAGATCCTATCTTCCGGGCATCAATGCAAATGACCATTGAACAGGCAAAAGACGTTTTAACAATCGAGGCAGAGGGAATCCTGGCGGTGCGGGACCGGATCGGCCCTGACTTTGAACGGGCCGTGACCATGGTGTTGAACTGCCCCAGCAGGGTTATCCTGACCGGCCTCGGCAAGTCGGGCATCATC
>JAFDCC010000150.1 GCA_019312985.1 Deltaproteobacteria bacterium | reverse complement strand
GAATTGTAACCGCAGACGAGCGCAGACAGGTGCAGACAGAAACGAGATTTTTCGGCATCCTAAGCTGCCGATGACTGACACAAGGGGCCGAGGGACCGAGGTTTCAAGGGTACAAACAGGCAAGTTTAACCGCAGATGGACGCAGACGGGCGCAGACGTATCATCTGCCGACATGGCAGATGATACCGTGTCAGTTGGAAAAGGAGGGGTCGGGTCCCTATTTTGTTGATGGGTCAGACCCCTTTTATATTATTGTACAGGGAAATTTAGTGTCATCTCGAACGGCCGCAGGCCGGAGAGATCTTTAAGGTTGTTGCAACCTGCAAACTTGAAGATTTCTCACATCCGTTCGAAATGACAAGAATTTTCTTAATTGCAACGAACTACTCACTGCCAACTTCCACCCCCACTCACTCAAAAAAAAGGGACAGGCCGTCCAGCCTGTCCCTTTTTTCTCACTCAATCCTCAGTCCTAGTCTTTTCACTCCTCACTCCTTACTTCAGCAGCACTTCCACCCGCCTGTTGGCCTCGCGGCCCTGCCGCGTTTCGTTGCTCGCCGCCGGCCGCGTTTCGCCAAAGCCCTTCATGGTCAACCGGCTCCCGTCGACCCCCTGTTGCACGAGGTAGTTTACAACAGCCCCGGCCCGGTTCTCGGAGAGATTCTGGTTGTACTTCTCCGTACCGATCCAGCATGTGTGGCCGTGGATCTCGGCCTTCAGGGCAGGGTTCTTTTTGAATACAGCGACCCAGCGGTCCAACTCAAGGGAGGACTCGGGCCGGAGGGAATACTTGTCAAAGTCAAAGAAGATATTGTTCAGCTTAAGGGGAATCTGCTCTTTCACCAGCTGATCGAGGGGATAGAGGACAATATCATGCCTGTAGTCGGTGGAGGTTTCGACCGCGGTGAAATCAAGGGTTTCCGAGGCCCCCATGTAACCCTCTTTTTCCGCTGAGTAGCCATAGCGGTGCCCGGCCGGCAGCACGATGAGGTACTCCCCGGTGTCGGGGTCGCTCTTGGCCGCACCGGCGGACCTGTTCAGGGTCAAATCGTTCCAGACAATATCGGCCGCCAGCGGATTTTTGTCCGGATCGGTGACAAGGCCGGAAACGGTGACCGTCACAGCAGGCCGCGCTGCAAGAGGCAGTTGGGTGGTAAAAATATCGCTTGGGCCGCAGCCGCTTCCGGGTCCTGCGATATCACCCTCCCAGCAGTCGGACTTCTTTTCCGCAGTGGCATAGTACGCCAGGTCGCCCGCCGTTGTTACCTGGAAACCCCAGTCATTGTAGGGGCCGTTAATTTCCTTGCCCAGGTTCACCGGCTCGCTCCACTCGGTCCAGGACGAGTCGCTCTGGCGGGTCGTCACGAATACATCGAGGCCGCCGAGGCCGTAATGTCCCTCAGAGCTGAAATAGAGGGTCCTCCCATCCGGGTGCAGGTGGGGGGAGTACTCGGCAAACGGGGTATTGACCGTAGGCCCGAGGTTGACAAGTTCACCACCGCCTTCTTTCTCAACGTACACATATATATCGGTATTCCCGGAATAGCTTCCGTGGAACAGGCTTTCCTTCGGCTTGAAGGTGCCGACGTTGCCGGGCCGGTCCGAAACAAAGAGAATGGTCCGGCCGTCCGCCGGCAGCATGGCGTCCGAGTCAAAATGCTCCGTGTTGATCGGCGCAGGGTAATGCTGTATCTCAGACCAGCATTTCTTGCCCTTATCCGTGTAAAAGATATCGCCGCGTCCAAAGGAGCCGGGATAGTTACCCATGAGGGTCATCCTGCTGCCGTCCGCCGAGATGTCGAGCAGCATTTCGTTGCCCGGGGTTGAAACAGGAGGGCCGACATTGTCGGCAGTCTGCCAGCTGCGAAGCTTCCTGACAGAAAAATATATATCCTCGCCGCCGGCATCTTTCCCCCGGTTGCGGGTAAAATAAAGGGTCCCGCCGTCGGACGAGATAACAGGCCTGAACTCCGCTCCCCGGGTGTTTACCCCGGAGCCGAGCCGGGCTCTTTCCAGATACTCTTCAGGGGCCTGAAGCAGGGCGATTATCCTGTCAAACCGCTCTGCCATCATCGGAAAGGAGGGCTTGAACTTTTTATAGGTATCGGCGGCCGCCTGCCAGTTTCTGCTGTTGACGTGCACCGCTGCCAGCCGCTGCACTGCAACAAAGGCAAGTTCGCAGGGGCTGCTATCGGCAATGAACTGCTCAAAATCCTGGACCGTCACGGCCTCCTGCAGCGCCGCCTCGCGCTCCGGGCAGGTTTGACCCGCGGCGGCCGGTCCGACGAGCAGCACGAGCAGAAAAAACAAGGTGCCCAGAACCATGCCTGGGCCCGTCATCATCCTCTTTGCATTCATCAGGGTTATCCTCCTGTTTGATACCGCCTGGCGATTGACTTGTTTAGTGAGTGTGCCAACAACGTAAACAGACTATAGTTTTTTGGTTTTACGGTCAACAAGATAGTTTGCGGGCGTCTTCCACCTGCCAGAAGGTTTTCGTTCTTCCTGCTTTATCCCTGCCGTTCATTGCATCCTTGCAAAAAATCGACACATCAGTTCATATGCAAGCACCAAGCCAGAAAAATTCAGCCCTGCCCTTTTTCCCTGAATTCCGTATAACCATACGGGATAACAGGGAAATCAGGCAACGGAAAAGAGAGAGGTTTGTAGATGCCCCTGTTCGGCGCCCACATGTCCATTGAAGGAGGTTTACACCGAGCCTTTGAGAGGATCGCTTTTATCGGGGGGGAATCGCTGCAGGTTTTCTCAAAAAACCAGCGTCAGTGGCATGCACCGCCGCTGACCCCGGCCGAGATTGCCCGGTTTGCAGAAGCCCGCCGCAAATGGGGCCGCGGCCCTGTTGCGGTGCATGACTCCTACCTCATCAACCTGGCCAACCCGGACCCCGCGAAGGCAAAACGGGCGGTCGTCGCCTTTGCCGAGGAGATCACCCGGACCGAATCCCTTGATATCCCCTACCTGATCATGCACCCCGGTTCCCACGTTGGTGAAGGAGTGGAAAAAGGGTTGACACATCTTACGGCAAACCTCGACCGGGCCTTCAGCCGGGCCACGGATGCAGGGTCCGTCACGGTCCTCCTGGAGACCACTGCAGGGCAGGGAACCGGCCTTGGCTCCCGTTTTGAGGAACTGGCGCACGTCATGAGCCATTCCCGCTACAGCAACCGCCTGGGGGTCTGCTTTGACACCTGCCACGCCTTTGCGGCAGGCTACGATATCAGCACTGAAAAAGGATACCGCAGAACCTTTGACCGCTTTGATGCGGTCATCGGCCTGGCGCGCCTGTTGTTCTTCCATCTCAACGATTCAAAAAAGGAGCGGGGTTCGAGGGTTGACCGCCACGAGCATATCGGCAGGGGCACGATCGGCGTCGAAGGCTTCAGGCTCCTCGTCAACGACCCCCGTTTCGCCCGCCACCCCATGGTGCTTGAGACCCCGAAGGAAAAGACGCTGCAGGAGGATATCGTCAACCTGGAAATGCTGCGGAGTTTGGTGGCAAAGGACTGAATTACGCCGATTGGGCAGCGAGCACCAGCTTGACGACAAAGTCGAAGAGAAAGGCTCGGCCGAGCAAGAAAAGAACGATGCAGACCACGGCAGCGGCAGGGACGGTGATCAGCCAGGAACGAAAGATCTTTTTGGCGATGCGGCTGTCGATACCCGCCAGGCCGCGGGCGAGGCCGATCCCCATGATGGCGCCCACCAGGGTGTGTGTCGTTGAGACCGGCAGCTTCATGCGGGTGCAGATGAGAACCGTGGCCGTGGCGGCGATATCGGCGGCAACCCCCCTTGTCGGGGTTATCTCCGTTATCTTCGTGCCGACCGTGGCCATGACCCTGTAGCCATAGGTGGAAAGGCCAAACACGATGCCGGCGCCGCCGAGCACCAGGATCCAGAGAGGCACCGGCACCTTCATTTCAACGGTGCCGGTCTTTAAAATATTTGCCACGGCGGCAAGCGGCCCGACCGAGTTTGCCACGTCATTGGCGCCGTGGGCAAAGGCCACGGCGCAGGAGCTGATGATCACCAGGGGCACGTAGACCCTTTCCACCTCCTCAAGCTGCTGGGGCAGCGGCAGCGACTCCTTGCCGCCGAGTTTCCTCTTCACATGGACCCGCGAGATAATGGTGGACACGATACTGATCATCACGGCAATGAGCAGCGTATGCGTGTCGGTCAGCCAGTCGACACCCTTCAGGACATGCTTGAATCCCTTGTATATCGTGGCAAGGGTTACCACCATGGCCAGGAAAAAGACAATATACGGCGTCACCCGGATTGCGGCTTTTGTCGGCGTTTCCCGCCCCAGGATCATTTTGCTGATAACCTTGAAAATAATAAAGGCCATGAGGCCGCCGGCAAAGGGTGAAATAAACCAGCTGGCCACAATCTGCCCCATCTTGCCCCAGTTGACGGAACTGAAACCGGCCGCGACAATCCCGAAGCCGGCAACGGCGCCGACGATGGAATGGGTGGTCGATACCGGCATCCCCGTCCAGGTGGCGAAGTTGAGCCAGATGGCGGCGGAAAGAAGGGCGGCGGACATACCGATAACCAGGAGCGCCGCCGCTTCGCCCTCCATCATGCCCTGCATGGAGGCCAGGGCCGCCGGGTCCACGATGCCCTTGCGGATCGTGTCGGTCACATGGGAGCCGACCAGAACCGCCCCGGCAAACTCGCAGATCCCCGCGGCGATCACCGCTTTTTTTACTGAGAGGGCCCCCGAGCCCACGGCATCGGCCATGGAATTGGCGACATCGTTGGCACCTATGTTCCAGGCCATGTAGAACCCGAGGAGGGCCATAATGGCAAGCAGTATAATATCCATGAAATCAGCGGTGCGGGGCTGGCAGATTATTTAAGAATCATGGTCCTGAGCATGTCGCCGGCATTTTCCGCCTCGTTGGCGATGGCGCCCAGGGAGAGGATCATCTTTTCATAAAAGATGATGGTGATCGGATCCAGTTCCGCTTCAAGCCCGTACACATCCTTGCTGAGGCTGCGGGCCATGCGGTCTGCCTTCCACTCCTCCTCGTTGAGTCCCTTCAGGAGGGTGAGAACCACCTTGGCCTCGGCGCCGCTGAACGAGGCCTCTGCCAGGTTGCTCAGTTCAACGGCTGCGGTGAGCAGGGTGCCTGTGACCTGGAAGATCTGCTCGACAAAATCAAAGAACTTGTCCATGACATCCGGGTGGAGTTTGGTCTTGCGCAGGGTCAGGATAACGGCGAAATCCTCGGCCCTGTCGGCAATATTGTCCTGGCTGCTGATAAAGCGCTCGAGATCGACCCGTTCAACGGGCATGAAATAACGGCGCGGCAGGTGTTCCCGCACGTCATGCTTTATGGTGTCGGCTTCATACTCCAGTCGGGAGACTTTGTCCTGCAGCATCCGGATTTCTTTGTAGTCCTCGTTGACCAGGGCCTCCATCAGCGGCCGGATCACTTCGACACACTCATGGACCTTCTTGGTATGCTCCACCAGGGGGCCGAAAGGTGACCTGCCGAACAGTTCCTGTATGATATTCATTGATCTTTCCTCATTTTTCCAGCGGTATCTTTTTGCTATACGGTTTGCTCTTGAGAAACCACCAAGACTAAAAAAGATTCAGCAAAAGTGCAAATGCAAGTTTTCACCGGCTAGTCTGTAAAGACTTCCGGAGTGTGGCGGACAATTTCGGCGTCAACCAGGTAGATGACATCTTCGGCGATGTTGCAGGCATGGTCTGCAATGCGCTCCAGATGGCGGCCGGCTGAAACCGCGTGCAGCATGCAGTTGATATCTTCCGGCCTCTTGATCATCATGTCTTTTACCCGCCCATACATTTCCCGGTTATACTCATCCACCTCGTCATCTTCTGCCCTGATTTTATGGGCCATCTGCACATCCATGTGGACCAGGGCGTCGATGCTGCGTGTCAGCATGGATTCGACCTTTGTTGCCATGGCACTGACGTCATAGGGAATCACAAAATCCTTGTTCTTGCAAAGAAAGGCGGCTCTCTCGGCAATGTTGACCGCAATGTCACCAACCCGCTCCATTTCGTTATTGATTTTCAGGACGGCGATAATAAACCGCAGGTCGATAGCCACCGGCTGATAGAGCGCCAGGATCTTGAGGCAGTGCTCCTCAATATCAACCTCCATTCTGTCTACCTGGTGGTCCCCCTGAACAACCTCGTTAACCAGGCGGTCATCACGGTTAATCAGGGCAAGGGATGACTTGTAGACCCTGTCTTCAATCTCGCTGCCCATGGTGATTATCTTGTTTTTCAGACTGTCGATATCTTTCTGAAGATGTTTTTGCATGGCACGTTTCCAGGATGAATTACACGCTATAAAAAAATTGCCAAAGCATACTTGGTTTTAAATAAAAAGTTGACACTGCCGATGTTTTTGGTTGTTGCACTGGTATTATAGCAAAGTTGCGCAAAAACACACTATAAGGATCTGAATTTTATTCGCATAAATGCTTACACCCTGGGAAAACGAATGGAAAAGACGCTGCCCTTGCCGGGTTCGCTTTCGACAGTCACATTCCCCCGATGGGCCTGAACAATATGTTTTACAATTGCCAGCCCTAGTCCCGTGCCGCCCGACGCTCTGCTCCTCCCCTTGTCAACAACGTAAAAGCGCTCAAAAAGTCTTTCAAGGTCCTGCCGGGCAATCCCGATACCCGTGTCCCTGACGCTTATCACTATCTCCTTTTTGCTGCCTGCCGCAGAAATGTCTACGGTGGAGCCGGGTGCACTGTATTTTATGGCATTATCCAGCAGGTTTATCACGGCCTGTTCAAGGAGGGGGCCGTTGATCAGGGCATAGAGGCCCTCAGCCGACTTGAGGCTCATCTCGACATTTGCAGCGGCAGCCCGCACAGCGCATGACTCGATGGCACTATGGAGGATATTTTTTATTTCTTTTTTCTCTAAGACGATCTCTTCCTGCTCACTTTGCTGTTCAATCTGCGCCAAGGCAAGGAGATCCTCGACAATGGCTTGCAGCCTGTTCGCCTGCCTGCTAATTATTTGCAAAAAATCCTTAACATGTTGCGGGTGCTCTTCTGTTTCATCAAGCAGCGTTTCAACATAGCCCTTGATAGAGGTTATAGGGGTCTTGAGTTCATGGGACACATTGGCGACAAAATCCCGCCGCAGATTTTCGAGGTGCAGCAGGCGCGTGACATCGTTTATGACGACCAGGGCACCGAGCCTTTTCCCTGCAGCATCTGAAAGCTGGGCCCCGTGGACCTTCAGTATCTTTTCGTCGCTCCGGTTTTTGTTAAGGAAAATCGTTTTTTCGACCGGCCCATCCTGCCGGGTCGCCAGCTGAATAAAGCGGAGCAGGTCAATATTCCTGACAACTTCGAGGAGGCTACTTACCCCGGTCCTCCTCGCCTCAGTTCCCAGTTGCGTCATGGCTGCTTTATTCATGTATAAAATCTTCTCATTCAGATCAACGGCCAAGACTCCTTCAACCATACTGGCAAGGACGGTCTCCAGTTCATTGCGCTTGGCCTCTTCGGCCCGAATCCTTTCACCCAGCTGGGTAGCCATCCTGTTCATTGCCTTCGCCAGGCCGACAATTTCCTCTGATCCCGTGACGTTAACCTTCCTTGAAAAATCCCCGCCCGCATACTTCCCGGCGTGCAGTTTCATCAGTTCAAGGGGACGGGTGATATTTCTGGCAACAAAAAGGGTGACGATTCCAGCCAGAACCGTCACCAGAAGCATACCCAGGGCCATTTTGATAAACAGGGTGCGCAGTTCACTGTTTATAGCGGTAAGAGCTACGGATGCCCGCAGCACACCCAGCACTTTCCCTGCATGGCTTAATGGTATTGCAACGTAAAGCATCTGCTGTTTCAGGGTAGCGCTGTACCGCCTGGAAACACCCACTTCCCCTTGGTACGACTTGGCAATCTCCGGCCGGTCGGCATGATTTTTCATGGTCCCAGGGTCCCGCTCTGAGTCGCACAGAACCTTACCCTGCATATCGATGACCGTCAGCCGCGTCGGCACCCTTCTGCCTGCCCCCACACAAAAATCCTTCAGGGATTCAAAACGCCCCCCTGCAAGCATCCGGCCCAGCTGGGGCTGCACCAGCCGCGACTGGTCAATGAGGCTCGCCGTCATCTGGTAAATATGAAAGCTTCTTAGGGAATGGGTGCCATACCAGGCCACCGCCAGCATGGCCCCCATCAGGATGAGAACACTGATGAGGAACAACTGCCAGATGAGTTTTGTCTCGCGCATTTTCATTCCCTGCAGTACAATAAAATTTTGGGCGGCAATACTTTTTCTCTGAATACAATAGGCGTTAATGCCTCAACGGTTACAAGGTTATGCGAGTGGTTCTGTCTGTAAATAATCCAGCATAACCTTTCTGTCACTCCGGAAGCGAAAAAATAACATATTCTTAACGGTTTCTTAACAAAAGGTTGTCATAGTAAGGGGAGATTTTTTTACCATAAGGCCGGCCGGTCTGATTTTCTGGCCTGCCCTACAATAATCTTAATGCCGCCGTCCATTTTCATATGTCTACTGCCGCGCTTATAAT
>JAFDCC010000149.1 GCA_019312985.1 Deltaproteobacteria bacterium | reverse complement strand
GATGGGCACCTCTTCCCGGTGAAAGATCCCAGCGGCCAGGGCTGCTTCCACGTCTGTCTTCTCGAAGACCTCGGAGAAGTGTTCTACCTTTCCGGCACCACTTGAAGCGATCACGGGGATGGAAACACCTTCGCTGATATGTTTGATCAGTTCAATGTCAAAGCCACTATTAGTCCCATCTTTGTCAATGCAATTGAGTAATATCTCTCCCGCTCCAAGTTTCTCACACACTTGGGCCAATTGCAGTGCATCCACGTCGCGACCTTCGCGTCCGCCTTTGACGGTGCACTGGTACCAGCAATACTGTTCGCCGTCGGGGCCGGGAAATTCCGTCCTGATGGTGTTGTGAGCGGTCTTCTCCGGAGAGTGGACATAGACCCGGCGCGGGTCAATGGAGATGACCACCGCCTGGTTGCCGTAGACCCGGGAGATCTGCTCAATGGAACTGCTGCCGGTCATAGCCCCTGTCCGGAGATAGTCCTCGACGATATACACGGCATCGGAGCCGATGGAAATCTTGTCGGCGCCGGAGCGGAAGTACTCGGCCGCCACGTCGAGGGCCGAGTAATACCTGCCGTTGCTGTCGGTGTATTCGCGGATGCCGCCGCCGATGGTCAGGGGGACAAAGACGTTTTCCGATGTTTGCTGCAGGACCTCCAGCATGGGCTGGTCCTTCATGGGAAAGTCCCGGAAGCCGGTGATGTTGAGAAAGGTGATCTCATCCGCCCCCTCCTCGAAATACCGCCGGGCCAGTTCCACCGGCTTGCCAAGGTTTCTCACCTCGCCCTTTTCCCGCACGTCGTACTGGTCGCCCTTGGTGACAACAAGGTCGCCCCGGTCATTGGTGCGGACATCGAGGCAGGCGATGATGCGCTTTGCCAGTTGGGTCGTCTTACTCCCGGAGGAAACTTCCGGGGACAAGAAAGTATCCTGCCCATTGTTGTCGAGAAAATTCTGCAGGATGGTGAGGCCGGCTCCACCGCTTTTTTCGGGGTGGAACTGGAAAGCCGCCACCCTTCCGTTTTGGACGCCGCTGATGAACCGTGCGCCGTAATCAGTGCTTGTCAGGATCCAGTCATGGTTTGCGGCCGTCGGCAAGGCCCGGTACGAGTGGACAAAGTAGAGCTTTTCCCCCCGGTAGTTAGTGAAGAGACCGGACGGTTTCTCGATGCTAATCCCGTTCCAGCCTATTTGGGGCACTGAAAGCGAAGGGTTGTCAAAACGGGTGACAGCGCCCGGGATAATGCCGAGGCCGCTGACGCCAGGAGATTCCTCGCTGCCCTCGAAAAGTGTCTGCAGCCCGAGGCAGATGCCGAGATAGGGCCTGCCCTCCTGTAAATAACGCAGGAGGGGTTCAAGGTAGCCGAATTCCTGCAGGCGGGCCATGGCGCTGCCAAAACTGCCGACACCCGGAAAGATCAGCTTTTCGGCTTGGAGAATGTCCTCGGGAGTGGCAACGTCTTGCACCGGAAACCCCAGTTTCCTGATGGCATTGCGGACTGACCTGACGTTCCCCGCCCCGTAGTCAAGAAGGGTGATCATAAAAGGTGTGTGCCTTACATGTGGTGGTTAACGGTTTGCCCGGTCCGTCATAACTATCGGCCGGCCTGATTGAAACGGACCGCATCATAGACCATAGTCCGGCTGAACTCAAGGTGCTTTGCCTGCCCCAGCCTTTTTGGCAAAGGTAGCCGTGAGGAATTCCTGCATATCCTGCCAGGATTTTTTGTCAGCCTCTTTATTGTAGCCGACCGGCAGGTTAAACTTTTCCGCATAGATGTCAGCGCCGGGGTTGGTGAAGCTGTGCTTGGCACCGGGATAGGAAATGAATGTAAGGTCTACTTCGGCAGCCTGCATTTCGTCACGAAAGGCCTGGATTTGTTCCGGGGGAATAAATCTGTCATCGGCACCGTTGCAAACGAGTATCCGTGCCTTGATGTCTCCGGGTTTTGCCGGAGTGCTTGTTGCCAGGGAACCGTGAAAAACGGCGACCGCAGCCAGGTCAAACCCCTGCCGCGCCATCTGCAGCACGACACCGCCGCCGAAACAGTAGCCGATGGCAGCAATCTGCTGCGGGTCCACGGTGGAATGATCCTGCAGCAGGTGCAGAGCGGCCTCGAACCGTTTTTGGGCAACGGCGAGGTTCTGTCTTACTTCGGCGGCGAATTTGCCCGCATCATCAGGGTGATCAGCCTGTCGGCCGTTGCCGTACATATCGACGGCAAGGGCGGTATAACCAAGTTTCGCCAGCATTCTGGCACGATTGCGGGCATACTCGTTATGGCCCCACCACTCGTGCACCACGAGAATTCCCGGCCTTTTCCCGGCGATGCTGTCGTCGTAGGCGAGATACCCCTCCATATTGATTGCGCCATCCGAATAGTTCACCGGCGCCCCGACAACTGCCCCGAGGGCAGGCGCGGACCAGCAGCAGGCAAGCAGCAGGATCAAAAATAAACGTCTCATTGCATTTCTCCTCGATTAAGGGGGATACAATACACTATAGTGTGGGTACGATGTTTAGGGCATAGATCCACATTATAAACGTGGATCTGCAAAAGAAAAAGGTTTTTGGCGGGTATTTTTTCAAGGGGGAGTGACTATGTACTGTCCATCATGCCGGGCGGAGTTTCGGGAAGGGTTCTTCAGGTGCGAAGACTGTGACAGGACCCTGGTGGAAACGCTGCCGGCAGAACCGGCGCCGCCCCAGTTTGTGCACCTGGCAACGATTTTCACCGAAGGGGAGATCGCCCTCGTCAAGGCGAGCTTTGACCAGGCCGGGATTGACTACTACTTCCATGGTGAACAGGCGCACCGGCTTGCCCCCCTGCCGCTCGGAGCGCGCCTGATGGTGCGCCGGGAATATGCCGCAGAAGCAGAAACAATTCTGAAGGAGGCGGGCCAGCTTTAGGGTTTTTCCGGCCCCTTGTTCTTGCGGATGCCAAAAAGGGTGCTGACAATCCCGGACCGGGATTTTTTCCGCGATCAGCCGTACATGTTTTTGCATGCCATGCCCATATTGATGGCCGCAAGGATATAGACAAGAGCGATACCGATAAGAAGAAGAAAAAACCAGTGCATCCGGGCTCCCCTGGTAAGAAAAGGATTTTTTGATAGTATACCGGAAACTCTTTTAAAAACAGAGGAAAATTCGGCAGACTGGGGTGTTGCGAACAGCCCTTTTTATGCCGGCAGGCCCTCGCGGCTGAATTTCTGCAGCCGTGCCACAACCCGTTCCCGGCCGGTGGCCATGAGCACGTCAAAAAGTCCGGCCCCGGCCGCCTGACCGGTGACAACCGTCCGGGTTCCGTTGATGAGGATGCCGGCCTTAATGCCAAGCTCGTCGGCAAGGGCGCGGGCCGCCGTTTCCGCCGCCTCCGTGGTGAACTCGGGCAGCAGTTCGAACTTTTTTGCCAGAAGCCCCAGCCACACACCTATCTTTTCATGCTTTTCCAGGTTGTTTTTCACCGGTTTGGGGTCAAAGGTGTAGATGTCGCTGAAGTAGGCCCGGCCGGGACCGGTGAAATCGGTGAGGACATGGAACCTGCTGCGGATCAGGTCTACAGTTCCGAGAAACCATTCTTTTTTCCCCCCTTCGTACG
>JAFDCC010000148.1 GCA_019312985.1 Deltaproteobacteria bacterium | reverse complement strand
GTGTTGGCCTTACTGTCCGCCAGGAAAAGATAATCGCCGGCGGGCGAGGTGCCGATGCTCACGGCGGAGTCGGAAACCTTCAGGGTGTCCTTCAACTGGCCCTGCTGGTCAAAAATGAGAACCCTGCCTCCCTCGGCGAGGACAAAGGTATATTTACCGTCAGCCGAGACGGCCATATCCATGGGCCGGGTCTCGAGCTTGATGGTTTTTGCCGCCCCCTTTACAACTTCTGCCAGGGCCAAACCGCTGAAGCAGAAAAAAAACACCAGGAGCAGAACGCCTGCATTTCGGACTGAACGCATTATAACAATCCTCCTTTTAAGGTCCTGAAAAAACTGCTGAAACAATGATCACTGCATATTAAGAGATCTTCCAGTTGTCTTTGCTGCCTTGTCAGCTGAGAGCATGCAAGGGGAAAATACCCTGCAACCTCTTTTGTGGCAAGTTTTTTCCTCGGCTGCATTCCGGGGCCGTGCCATATCTGGACACCGGGTTTGCGGCGGCAGAAGACTCGGTCTTGCCGAAAGCGGCCCTTTGGATTACTGTATAAATTCAGGGCTTGTTAAGGCGCACTTTTTCAGGAAACGACTCTTCCTAAATTACGATTGGAAACATGAAAATCAAAGCCCCTTCTCTTCTTTTTGCATGCCTGTTTCTTGCCCTTCTGCTCACCTCCTGTTCAGGGGAAAGCAGCAAGGCAATCCGCACCGGCGACCCCATCGCCCCGTTCGCCGGCACTGACCTTGAAGGCACCCCTTTCTCCCTCGCCGCCCATGCCGGCAAACCGGCAATCGTCCGGTTTTTTCTGCTCGACTGCCCCTTCTGCAAGGCGGACACCCCTGTGTTTAACAAATTTTATGAAAAGTACAGGGAAAAGGGGCTTGCCGTTGTCTATATCAACAACAACGGGGCCAATGCCGAAGAGGTCAGGGCCTTTGCCGAAGAACTGCAAATCAGGTTCCCGGTTATTTTTGACCCCGAGGGAAAAATCGCCGAACAGTACAACGTCAAGGTGCAGCCCCTTGCCCTGGTCCTCTCTCCTGAGCACAAACTGCTGGCCGCCCTCCTGGGGGGTGTGGGCGAGGCGGAACTGGACGAGCTGCTGGCACCGTACCTCCAATAATATTGACGGGTGAGAAATGATGCGGAAGCGATCATGGCAAATACTGCTGCTGCTTGTTGTTATCCAGCTGGCAGCCGCTCCGGTTCCTAAGCCTGCCTCTGCCGGGGCAGCTAACTCTGTCTCCGAGCAGACACGCTGCCCGGTCTGCGGCATGTTCGTTTTCAAGTACCCGAACTGGCAGGCCCAGATACACTACGAAAAACTTTCCGAAACCCGGTTTTTTGACGGCATGAAAGACCTGATGGTTTTCTACTATGACCCTGAACGCTTTGGTGCCCCGCCGCGTGAGGCGATAAAGGACATATTTGTCAAGGACTATTACTCGCTTTCCTGGATTTCAGCAAAAGAGGCTTTTTTTGTGACGGGCAGCGACGTTTACGGCCCCATGGGCCATGAGTTTATCCCGTTTGCCACCCGGGAGGCAGCGGAGTCCTTCAGTACGGATCATCACGGCCGGGAAATCCTTACTTTTGACAAGATCCCTCCCGAACTTGTCGAATCACTCCGGGCCGGCCAGAGAATGCGCTGACCGCCGGCCCTTTTATTTTACCCTGCAGGAATTTTTACAATTCCCGCATAGAGGAAATCATGCGGCCCTCGAAAATACTTCTCGTTATTCTCCTCCTGCTCCTCTTTGTCGACGGCATGCTCTATCTCCATGCCGGGCTTATGGCGCGGGACCTCCAAAATGACCACGCGGTCCAGGCCGCAGCAGTTGCCGGGCTCGGGCTGACCGACCTCTGTGTTGCAACCGAGGCGCGCTACACAAGGCATCCGGCGGTCAGTGACCCCATGGCTCCCTTCATGGACCACCCGGGAACCATTGAACACTTCCCGACCGGCTCCTTCTGGGGTGCGCCGCAAGCAGCCGATTTCCTCTAGCGCAGGTGCCCATGATCCCGCCAGGCCTGGAAAAACAGTTCAACATCCTCGACTTTTCTCTTTCGTCCCTCTGGCGGCGAAAATATAAAAATCTCGGCATTATACTTGTTTTTTCCGGGGTAATCTTCCTGCTCGCCTCTTTCCAGATGCTGACCGGCGCCCTTTCCGGCACGGCGAAAACAGTTCTTGCAAACACGCCGGAGATCACCATTCAGAAAATGTCTGCCGGGCGGCAGGAGGCCATTCCCCTCAATTATGCCGGCAGGCTCAGTTCCATTTTCGGCATCCAGGCAGTCGTCCCAAGGGTCTGGGGCTATTACTTTGACGGATCAAACCTGGCCAACTACACGGTTATGGCACTGGAACCCGGCTCCATGCCCGGCTTCAGCAGGCTCGGTCTTACCCTGGCCCATGGCCGTTTCCCCGAAAGCGGTGATGCCGGAGGTGTTGTCCTGGGCCGCTCGGTCCAGGATATCCTCGGCCTCGACGACCGCCGCCGGTTTTCGCTTTTCCGGCCCGACCTGTCCCTGAAATCCTTCAGCGTTACCGGGATTTTCAACAGGGAGTCAGACCTGCTGACCAACGACCTGATCGTGATGAACCCCGCCGATGCCCGGGATCTCTTCAACATTGCCCCGACAATGGCCACCGATCTCTGCGTCTACGTCACCAACCCCGCTGAAATAGAGAACATTGCCAAAAAAATCTCGACCCTCCTCCCCGATACCAGGGTGCTGACGAAAAACCAGATCCACAAGACCTACCAGGTGGTTTTCAGCTGGCGCAGCGGTTTTGCCTCGATCTGCCTCATGACGGCCCTTGTCGCCTTTGCCATTCTTGCCTGGGACAAGGCCTCCGGCCTGTCGCCCGAGGAGAGGAGGGAGATCGGCATCCTCAAGATCCTGGGGTGGGAAACCGGCGACATCCTGGCGATCCGCTTCTGGGAAAGCGCCCTGGTCTCCTTTCTGGCCTTTGTTATCGGCACTACGGCCGCCTACATCCATGTGGCTTTTCTGGGCGGCACCCTGCTGAAGCCGGTGATGGTGGGCTGGTCGGTCATTCATCCTTCCTTTAAACTCCTGCCGGCGGTCACCCTGGGGGACCTCCTGCTGATATTAACCTTTTCCGTCGTTCCCTACCTCGGTGCCACGGTGATTCCCGCCTGGCGCTGTTCGACGGTGCCACCCGATTCGGTGATCCGATGAAAAAAGAGCCGACAACCGCACTGGCCCTCTATTCCGGCGGCCTTGATTCCACCCTCGCCTGCCGCGTAATCGCGGCTCAGGGCATAAAGGTTATTGCGGTGAAATTTGTCACCCCCTTTTTCGGCTATGATCTTCTTCTCCGGGAGGAGGACTACAGAAAGGAGACAAGGGAAAAATTCGGCATCGATGTCCTGCTGCGCGATGTTACCCTGCCCTACCTGGAACTGCTGAAAAAACCGGCGCACGGCTTTGGCCGCTACTTCAATCCCTGCATGGACTGCAAGATCTTCCTGCTCTCCGAGGCAAGAAAGATGATGCCTGAATTCGGGGCATCATTTCTCATCACCGGCGAGGTTGTCGGCCAGCGGCCCATGTCGCAGCGGCGCGATGCCCTGCGGGTTATCGAGCGGGACAGCGGCTGTAGCGGCATCCTGGTCCGGCCGCTCTGCGCCAGAAATCTTGAGCCGACCCAGGTGGAGCTCGACGGCCTGGTTGACCGGGAACAGCTGCTTGCCTTTTCCGGCCGCAACCGCACGCCGCAGATGCAGCTGGCCGAAAAATTCGGCATCACCGACTACCCCAGTCCCGCCGGCGGCTGCATCCTCGCCGACCCGATTCTCAGCGCCCGCATCCAGGAATATTACCGGCACAACAAAATGATCGTCCCCGCCGATATCCTGCTGCTCCTGGTGGGCCGCCAGTACAGACTGCCGACGGGCGGCTGGCTTATCCTGGGACGCAACGAAGAGCAGAACAATAAAATTGCCGCCATGCGCCAGCCCGGCGACTGGCTGCTGCAGCCGGCAATTATCGCCGGCCCCACCGCCCTTTTGCGCTACAGCAGGGACACGGACGACATTGCAACTGCGGCGGCCATGGT
>JAFDCC010000147.1 GCA_019312985.1 Deltaproteobacteria bacterium | reverse complement strand
CGCCCATGGGAAAAGGGCGGCTGGAAGATTTACCGAACCTGGCGGCCGGGTGCTGCCGCCAGGGTGTGCAACGATCTATGCGTTTATGAAGGCAAAAGGTAGCCGGGCAGGATAAGACAACTGCTGCCGCTGCAGGATAGAAAAATGCAGTTCGGAAAGGAGTGGTGCGGTTTTGCAACCCGGATCTTTTCTTTTACTGAAAGGCTTTGCGGGTTCCCTTTTCCTCAGGCTCTTCCGGCAGTGGCCTGGCACCGGAAGTCTACTGTTCCGGAGTCCTGGTATAGAATCGCAGTTCCCCGGTATAGATGGGGATAGCAAATTTCATCAGCAGGGTGTAGATGAGGGCACCGGTGGCCCAGACCCCAACGGTGACCGCCTTTTCGGCAAAGGTGGGGGCATACTCGTAAATTTCGCCGAGGGTGCCGGGAACAAACCCCGGGATTGACAGGCCCATGCCTTTTTCAATATAGACGCCGATAATGATCAGGATGCAGGCTATATTGAGGGTAAGCAGGTTTTCCCGGGTCTTCGGACTCAAAAAGAGAAAGAAGGCCGTAATGTTGAAGATCATGGCGGTCCACATCCAGGGCACCAGGGCATTGTGGCCGTGCAGCCCGAAGTAGAGATACTTCATGGGGGCCAGGTGAATGGAACCGGAATAGAACTCCTTGAAGAATTCCGCCGCCAGGAGGAAGAGGTTGATTCCCATTGCATAGGCAACCAGTTCGGCAATCTTGAAGATTGCCTTGTTATCGATCTCGATTTTTGAAACCTTGCGGACGATCTGAAAGATGAGCATCATTACCGCCGGCCCTGAGCAGAAGGCAGAGGCGAGGAAGCGCGGCGCCAGGATGGAGGCGTTCCAGAAGGGCCTGGCGTGGAGGCCGTTGAACAGGAAGGCGGTGACGGTATGGATGCTGACCGCCCAGGGGATGGAAAGGATAATAAGAGGCTTGATGATCTGCAGGCTGTACTCCCGGTTGTGGGCCATCTGGTAGAGGGCGTAAAATGAAATGAAGAGATTGATCGCCAGGTAGCCGTTGAGAACAATAATATCCCAGGCCAGGAGCGAAGAGGGGAAATTCATCTTGCCGACAAAGGGAATGACGTGCCACAAGCGGTCTACCCGCCCCATGTCGACGACAACAAACATGATGCACATGCTGATTGCCGCAACGGCCAGGAGCTCGCCGAAAAGGACGATTTCCTTGATGGGTTTGAAATTGTAGATATAGGCGGGCACCACAAGGAGCACCGCGGCGGCGGCAAGGCCGACAAGAAAGGTAAAGTTTGAAATGTAAAAGCCCCAGGAAACCTGGTCCCGCATGGCGCTGATTATGAGGCCGTTCTTGAGCTGGGCCCCGTAGGAAACGGCGCCGATAAAAATGAGCAGTCCCAGAAAAGTGATCCAGGCATAGTAGAGTTTGCTGCCCACGGTTACCTGCTTGAGAACGATAAAGAAATTTCTGATCGGGTACATACCTTTATTCCTCGGATGATCGTTTATCAGGTGGCGAAAAAGTAATAAAATTTGGGGGAGGTGTTCAGGTCCTCCTTCAGGCGGAATACCCGCTTGTTTTCAATGAGGTAGCGGATTTCGCTCTTGGGGTCCAGGAGGTTGCCGAATTTTCTCGCGCCGACCGGGCAGATCTCGACGCAGGCCGGGTACGTGCCCGGATTGCCGCGGACCCTCTGGATGCAGAAGGTGCATTTTTCGACAACCCCCTTGTAGCGCGGCCTGTTGCCGAGATAGTGGGTTTCCGGATTTATTTCATCACGGGCGATCTGCGGCTCTCCCCAGTTGAAACGCCTCGCGCCGTAGGGGCAGGCGGCCATACAGTAACGGCAGCCGATACACCAGTTATAGTCCACGACCACGATGCCGTCGGGCTCCTTCCAGGTAGCCTTGGTGGGGCAAACCTTGACGCAGGGCGGATTTTCGCACTGCTGGCACTGGACGGGCATGTAGAAGTGGCCGTCCTCCGGCACCTTGTCCGGGTAGTAATACTTGTCCGCCTCCTCCAGGTCGCTGACCCACTTGTGGCCCTTTTCAAATTCGAGGACCGAAATGTAGTGGATCTGCGGGTCCCGGGACTGGTTGTTTTCCCGGACGCAGGCGTAAACGCAACGCCTGCAGCCGATACAGCGGGAGAGGTCGAGCCCGTAACCGAAAAGGGTGTCAGGCAGAGCCGACGTCGTCTTGATGGAGAATGATGTTTTGTATTTCTCGCCGTATTCTTTTTCCAGCCGCTGAATAACCTCCGCCATTTCGGCCTTACTCATCTCGCTGAAGTGCTTCTGGAAAAAAGACTGCCACACCGATGCATCCGATGTTCCCACCGGGATGGCAAGAGTTGCCGCGGCGGCGGCAGAACCCTTGAGAAAATTCCGGCGTGTTAGGGGCTTACATTTTTTGCTGCTGCATTTGTCTTTGCTCATAACGGTTTCCGGTAATTGAGTGTTCCCTTGAGAGCCGCAATAATGGTTACTTTTTCATTCTGTGTCCCCGAGAGGATTGCGGGGGATTTCCTCGGTCGAAAGCTTTCGGTATTGTATTTCCATGGGGTTGTCCGGCGGCGGCAGGGGCTTGATGGGCTTGAACCTGGGGCTGTGGGGATTGTGGCAGTGAACGCAGAGGCGGTACTGTTTCCTGCCGTTCCACTCGCCGGTTCTTTTGCCATGGATACCGGCCTTCCAGTCCCGGAAGATGGTGCCGTGGCACTGGCCGCAGAGGTTGTAGGATTCCTCAAAGGCGACAGGGTCGCCGTTTGCCAGCCGCAGCCTGTCCCTGTCGTCCTGGTTGTGGCAGTCCAGGCACCACCTCTGCTCGCTGGCATGATTGAACATCCTTTAAATCTCTACATTCTCATCCTCCATTACCCTTCT
>JAFDCC010000146.1 GCA_019312985.1 Deltaproteobacteria bacterium | reverse complement strand
CGACGCCAAGAACCAGATGATAACCGTCTGCTTTATTGAAAATGTCGACCCGATGGGGGTCCACACCGGTGATTCCTTCTGCACCGCGCCGATGCTGACCATCTCGCCGGAGCTGCAGAAGCGGCTGCAAAAATACTCATATGCCATTGTCGAGGCCATCGAGGTCATCGGCGGCACCAACGTCCAGTTTGCCCACGACCCGGAAACCGACCGGGTGGTCGTCATCGAGATCAACCCGCGGACCTCGCGCTCATCCGCTCTTGCCTCCAAGGCCACCGGCTTTCCCATCGCTCTGATTTCCTCCATGCTGGCCGCCGGCCTCACCCTGGACGAGATCCCCTACTGGCGCGACGGCACCCTGGAAAAATACACACCGTCCGGCGACTATGTCGTGGTGAAATTCGCCCGCTGGGCCTTTGAAAAATTTGCCGGCGTTCAGGACAAACTCGGGACCCAGATGCGGGCCGTGGGCGAGGCAATGAGCATCGGCAAGAATTACAAGGAAGCCTTCCAGAAGGCGATCCGTTCCCTGGAAACAGGCCGCTACGGTCTTGGCTTTGCCAAAAACTTCAACGAGCTTTCCCTTGCCGAGCTTATGGATCTTCTGGTCGAACCTTCCAGTGAAAGGCAATTCATCATGTACGAGGCCCTGCGCAAGGGGGCCACGGTTGACGAACTCTTTGCCAGGACGAGGATCAAGCGCTGGTTTATCGAACATATGCGTGAGCTGGTTGAGCTTGAGGAGGAGATCCTGCAGCACCGGGGAAGCCCTCTGCCCGATGCGCTCCTGCGACAGGCCAAAAAGGACGGCTTTGCCGACCGCTACCTGGCATCCATTCTCGGGGTAGCGGAAAAAGAAATCCGGCAGCAGCGGCTTGGACTCGGCATGGGCGAGGCGTGGGAGCCGGTGCCGGTGAGCGGCGTCGAGGACGCCGCCTATTATTACTCGACCTACAATGCCCCGGACGCGGTTTCTGTCAGCGACAAACACAAGATCATGGTTCTCGGCGGCGGGCCGAACCGCATCGGCCAGGGCATCGAATTTGACTACTGTTGCGTCCACGCGGCATTTTCCCTGCGGGAAGAGGGAATAGAGACCATCATGGTCAACTGCAACCCGGAAACGGTCTCCACCGATTACGACACGTCGGACAGGCTCTATTTTGAACCGCTGACAGTCGAAGACGTCCTGAGCATCTACGAAAAGGAGAAGCCCGCCGGGATCATTGCCCAGTTCGGCGGCCAGACGCCCCTCAATATTGCCGCCGAACTCGCCCGGGAGGGGGTCACCATCCTCGGCACATCGCCGGAAACCATCGACCTGGCCGAGGACCGGGACCGGTTCCGGACCCTCATGGAGGAGTTGAACATCCCCCAGCCGGAAGCCGGCATGGCCAGCACCCTGGACCAGGCTCTCGGCATCGCCGCCGACATCGGCTACCCGGTCATTGTTCGCCCCTCCTATGTCCTCGGCGGGCGGGCCATGGAGATAGTCCATGACGAGAACATGCTGTCGCGGTATATGTCTGCCGCAGTCGAGGCAACACCGGAGCGGCCCATCCTGATAGACCGTTATCTCGAAAACGCCATCGAGGCGGAAGCGGACGCCATTGCCGACGGCATCGATGCGTTTGTGCCAGCGGTCATGGAGCATATCGAGCTGGCGGGAATCCACTCCGGCGATTCCGCCTGTGTCATCCCGCCCATCAGCATCCCGGAAAAACATATCGAGACGATTAATGAGTACACCCGAAAAATAGCCCTGGCCATGAACGTCGTGGGGCTGATGAATATCCAGTATGCCATTGCCGATGACATTGTCTACGTTCTGGAGGCAAACCCGCGGGCGTCGCGGACGGTTCCCATTGTTTCCAAGGTGTGCAATATCAACATGGCGGGGCTCGCCACCAAGGTCATGCTGGGCAGCAGGATCGCCGAGCTCAACCTCGTGAAGCGGCCGCTGCCCCACTACGGCGTCAAGGAGGCGGTTTTTCCCTTTATCATGTTTCCCGAAGTCGACCCGGTCCTCGGACCGGAAATGCGCTCCACCGGTGAGGTTCTCGGCATGGCCCATTCATTCGGCTTTGCCTTTTACAAGGCCCAGGAGGCGACCCAGCAGGGATTGCCCTCCGACGGCACCGTCCTCATAACGGTAGCCGAACGCGACCGGCCGGCAGTGCTCGAAACAGCGCAGCAATTTTCCAGCCTCGGCTTCAGGATCCTGGCAACAAGCGGCACCAGGGCCTTCCTCGAAAAACAGGGGATCGCGGCGGAAAGCATCCTCAAGATGCACGAGGGACGCCCCAATATCGTTGATGCCATCAAAAACGGAGAAATAAACCTGATAATCAACACACCGAGCGGCAAGATGAGCCAGTTTGACGACTCCTATATCCGCAAGGAGGCCATAAAACACAAAATTCCCTATATCACGACACTGTCGGCCGCTGTTTCCACGGCGCGGGGTATCAGGGCATTCCGTGAAGGCAGGGAGGACGTCTGCTCACTGCAGCGTTACCACGCTGATATTTAGTGTTTGTTAATCCTAAAAAAACAGAAGAGAGTATCCATGAAATCAATCCAGGACAACTGCGGCCTCTTCGGCCTCTTTTCCTCCGACGAATGCGTTCACGAGATCTACCAGGGAATCGACTTTCTCCAGCACCGCGGCCAGCAGTACTGCGGCATTGCGACCTTCGACGATGGGGTCCACCTGGTGACCCACCACGGCCGGGTCGGCGACACCTTTTCCCGGTCAAACATCGACTACCTCAAGGGGACGTTCGGCATCGGCCACGTCAGTCTGTGGGAGCGGCAGCCCGTAAAATGGAAGTCGCAGCTCGGGGAAATATCGGTGGCGTTCAGTGGCAATATCATCAATTCGAAAGAGTTGACTACCTATATCATGGACCAGGGAGGCTCCTTTCTCCAGGGCTATGACATCGAGATCATATCAAAGATTATCATGTACGAGGGCGATCCGGTGGCAGGGATCAGCGCCCTGGCGAAAAGGATAAGGGGGGCATACAGCCTCCTGCTCCTGACCCGGGACGGCATCTATGCCACCAGGGATGTTTACGGCTTCAGGCCTCTTATCCTCGGACAGGGTGAGGGCCGCTTTGCGGTAAGTTCCGAGTCCCGCGCCCTCCACAACCTTGATCTGGAGATCGTCCGCGATGTCCTGCCAGGTGAAATCATCCTGGTCAACGACCGGGGCTTTACCACGGTCAAGCAGCTCGATTCGCCGCGCCGCGCCTACTGTTCGTTCGAGTGGGCCTACACGGCAAGCATCGATTCGAAAATCGACGGCCTTTCGGTGCAGAAGGCCCGCAATTCCCTCGGCGCCGCCCTGGCCCAGCGTGACATTGACGAGGGCGGCATCGCCGCCGATATTGTCGCGCCGGTACCGATGTCGGGCTGCGGCCACGCCCTGGGATACCACATGCGCTCAACACTCAACTACCAGGAAGTCTTCCTCTACAACCGTTATGCCGACAGGAGTTACACGCAGAAAACCCAGATCGACCGCGAGAAAATGGCAAAGCGCAAGCTGTCCGTTCTACACTCGGCCATCGAGGGGCAGCGGATCGTGCTCTGCGACGATTCCATCGTACGCGGCACCCAGATCCTCAACAAGGTCCGCGACCTCAAGAAGGCCGGAGCGGGGGAAGTGCACGTCCGGGTTGCGTGCCCGCCGCTGATGTACCCCTGTGATTTCGGCATCTCCACCAGGAGTTACGAAGAGCTCTGCGCCCGGCAT
>JAFDCC010000145.1 GCA_019312985.1 Deltaproteobacteria bacterium | reverse complement strand
GCTACCGGCCGGACAAGTACGAGGGCATAGACCATTCCTTTTATGCTGCGAGAATCTTTTCCCTGCAATGGCACATTACCCAGGTATGTGACCTGCATTGTCGCCACTGCTATGACCGAAATCAGTACCAGTCACTTTCCCCGGAACAGGAGATTGGTGTTCTTGATGATCTTGCCCGTTTCTGCACGGCCCATAATGTCCACGGCCAGGTAACTTTCACCGGCGGCAACCCCCTGCTGCACCCCAATTTTGAAACGCTTTACCGGGAAGCCTCCAAGCGGGGATTTACTCTGGCCATCCTCGGAAATCCGGCTTCCCGGGAACAAATCGAGCAACTTCTGGCAATTCAGCCGCCCGCCTTTTACCAGGTTAGCCTCGAGGGCCTGGAAACGCATAACGACTATATCCGTGGCAGGGGTCACTTCAAGAGAGTCCTTGCTTTTCTCGACCTCCTCCGTGGCTACAACATTTTTTCCATGGTTATGCTTACCCTGACCCGTGACAACATGGCCGCGGTCCTGCCGCTTGCGGAAACCCTGCGCCACAGGACAGACCTGTTCACCTTCAACAGGCTTTCCACCGTAGGGGAGGGCGCCAACCTGGCAAGCGCTGATATTGCCGCGTACCCCTCTTTTCTAGAGGACTATATCATCGCGGCTGCCGACAACCCCTGTCTGGGCCTCAAGGACAACCTGCTCAACATCGTCAACCACCGCCAGAACCTTTCCCTGTTCGGCGGCTGTACAGGGTTCGGCTGCGGTGCTGCCTTCAACTTCATAACGGTACTGGCCGACGGTGCGGTGCATGCCTGCCGGAAGTTTCCCTCTCCTCTCGGTAATATCCTGGATAATTCATTAAGTGAGATATACCAAGCCACGGAGGCCGAGCGGTACAGAAGGGGGGCGGACGCGTGCAGCCAATGTCCCATCAGGCCCGTCTGCGGCGGCTGCCTCGCCGTGGCGCACAGCCATGGAATGGATATCTTCAAACAGAAAGACCCCTACTGTTTTTTTGATGCCGAAGCCCCTGCCGGCTGAGATGCCATGGGTTGGCCGGCCAGTTGCCTTTCATTTCCACCATCCTCTTGACATTGTTCCCGTCAGTGCGAAAATTTTAGATATGGAAGACAGGTTGAGAAAAGCCTGTTGAAACAAATCCGTTTAGTGAGGAAAAAAAATGAGACGGCAGGGGGGTGAGTGCCATGAAAAGGACAGAAAACGACCCCGCCGATACCGACTGTGTCGTCAGTGCTGCGAATTACCTCGAACAAAGTGAATTCAAAATATTCAGTGATGCCTATGCGGCATGGTACGGAAAAGCGGCTTCAGAGAAACAGATGGAGAGAATTTTTACCGGGTATCTCCTTGAAAATAAAGTGCCCGTCTGGGTTAGGAACTACGCCAGAAGAAGGATTGAGGGTTTTGCCCCTGCAAACGAAAAGGAGAATGCAAGAATAGCAAACAACCTGCTGTATCTTGCCACTGTCATAGCAGAATATGTTCTGCTGGGCAGTTATATTGTCATGCGCTGACAGGCTTCAGACTTTCCCGAGAACCCAAACACACCACTTCTCCAGCCGCCGCCGCGCCAGAAAGGGCGGCGGCTGGTCCGGCAGGGCTGCCAGAAGCGCCTCTTCCTCACCAGGCATGAACCCCGAGAGTATAAAGAGACGGGCCTGCCAGAAAGAGGGATTTTCGAACAGGGTGGCGAGCAGTTCATGGTGCAGGTTCGCCATGAGCAGGTCAGCCCTGGTGGAGGGAAGTTTTTTCCTGAGATCGACCTGCCTGACCTGGATCCTGCTTTCGACGCTGTTGTAGGAAGCGTTCTGCCTTGTCACTGCACAGGCCAGGGAGTTGTGATCGGCGGCTGTGACGGAGGAGGCTCCCAGGCGGGCTGCCCCGACCGCCAGCAGGCCGGTGCCGCAGCCGAGGTCAAGCGCGGTAAAATGCTCTGGCAGCCTCGCGTGGAAGTTGATAAGGCTTTCCAGGCACAGGCGGGTAGAGGGGTGAAAACCGCTGCCGAAAACGACGCTGGGGTCTATTCTGATGGAGGCCGGCGCCGGGTCCCAGATCGGCGCTACTGTCAGGGGGCCAACCGTAAAGGGGACGATTTCTCGGCCCATTTCCCATTCATCGTAATCAAGCTCGGCCCGGTAAAAGAGCTTCAGGCCGGAGCGGCGGCAGAGGTTTTCCACCAAATTGTCCCTGGCAGTATGAAAGACTATGACGGTCTTGCCGTCCTCCTCCCAGGCGCCGATGAGGTCGGGATCGGCAGGTGGCGGCAGCCCTGTCCCGTCGATGTGATAGGTATAGAGGCGGGAATAGTGAATGTGGGGTGGTTTGAGCATAATTGCGTTTCAGTTTCCGGTGAATATGGTTTACTACTGTGAACGGGCCCAGTCTCTTGACGGTCTGGATTATTGTAGTACACCGGAGCCGCAGGTAAAGAAAAATCTGGTACGGGAAAATGGAAAACTACAAGCTGGTACTGCCCGAGCACCTCAATCACTATGGCTACCTGTTCGGCGGCCACCTCCTGAAATGGGTTGACGAGGTGGCATGGATTGCCGCCAGTCTTGACTATCCCGGCTGTAACTTCGTAACCATAGGGATGGATAAGGTGGAGTTCAAGAAAAGCGTGCAGCAGGGGGCCCTGCTCCGGCTCGAGGTCAACCGGGCCCGGGAGGGAAACACCTCGGTGCAGTATACCGTCGCGGTTTACAGCCACGATATCAGGAGCGGCGGTGACGAGCCGATATTCACCACTAACACCACCTTTGTCTGCATCGATGACCAGGGGAAAAAGTGCGGCCTTCATCGCTGATCGATGGAGAGCTGCACCGCCCTGCTCAGGGGATCAATGTCGGGCCGGATGGTTTCAGGTGCGGCTGTTCGTTGATGAGGTCCGGCTCGCCGCAGTGATTGAGGAGCCACTGGCGGGTTTTATCGCGCAGGAGAAGGGTTGCGGCCCAGCTGTCCTTTTCCCCGCCGCCCGGGTCCGTGCCGGGATGGATGGGCTTGCCGATCGTCACCGCAATTGCACCGCGCCGCGGAAACCATGAATCGGCCCGGAGTATCGAGCGGGTTCCTCTGATAGCGATGGGGACAATTGGGATGCCGAGCCGGACCGCGGTTTCAAAAGCCCCCATTTTGAAGGGCAGGAGGCCCGGCATGCGCATGAATGTTCCCTCCGGAAAGAAGAGGAGGGAGCGCCCCGACTTTCCTTTATCGGCAAGCATCCTGGCGTCTGCCACTCCCTGTTGCCGGTCAAAACGTTCGACAAACAGGGTGCCGATCCGTTTGAGGAGAAAGCCGACCAAGGGTTTATGCCGCAGTTCCGCCTTGGCAATGAAACTGAAAGGGTGCCTGGTTACAGCGGCAAGTACATAACCGTCAAGGTAGCTTGCGTGGTTTGCCACGAGGATGCAGGGGAAATCCGGGCCCGGCAGGTTTTCAGGACCATGGAGCCTTATTTTCGTTCCGGTGAGCCCGGCAAGAACTCTTCCCCCCAGGCGCATAACGGTCCACCTGAGATTCTCTCCCGGCAGTATCGCGACAAGAAACGCGACAACCGGGGCGAGGCCGCAGTAAAGGAACCAGCTCCAGGCTGCAAACAGGGTTGCCCGCAGCTGCACAAGACCGCTTTGCCACCTGGTGCGCACTCCCTGTAATATAAAGCGGGCAAGCTGCAGCCACAGGGGGTGTGGCGCCTTGCCGATCCGGCCGCTTTCGTAAATCTCCCGGCTTGCATTGCGCCGGATTTTGCCGCTGGAGGTCTTCAGCACCGTATTGGGCGGGGCGAGGACGACCGTATCCGGCGGGCTGCCGGTCAGGTCGGTGACAACGCCATTGATGTCCCGCCGTAACTGTTCCAGGGCCTGCGGCTCCTTTTTCCTGGTTTCTGCGAGGATAACAAGGCGCTCGGTGGTGGCATCTTCAGACCTGGAGCCAAAGGCGGCTACGTTGCCGGCCCGTATTCCCTCGATCTTGCCGATCGCCTCCTCCATTTCTTCCGGGTAGATATTGCGGCCGGCCCGGATGATAATATCCTTGGAGCGTCCGGTGATATAGATGCTGCCCTCGGCCATGTATGCCTTGTCGCCTGAATCGAGCCAATCGCCGTGGAACAGGTCCCTTGTTTTGGCCGGGTTTTTAAAATAGCCGGAGGTTGCCGAGGGTCCCTTGAACTGCAGGCTTCCTTCCATGCGCTCCGGCAGTTCCCTGCCTGTCTTATCAACGATGCGGACCTGGTGTCCCGGCAGCGGTTCGCCGCAGCAGACAAACTCCAGGGCGTTCAGGCCGGGATCGGTTGCAGGAATGGCCTTTCCGGAGTCCATGAGGCCGTCCCGCCGGATTCTGTCTATTGTAACGGTGCTTCCCGGCCTGGGAAAGGTGAGCCCCACCGATGACTCGGCCAAGCCGTAAACAGGCAGCATGGCCTGCGGTCTGAAACCGTAAGGCGAAAAACGCTTCATGAAATTTCTGATCGTCTGGGGGTTAACCGCTTCGGCCCCGTTGCAGGCGACCCGCCAGGAGCTGAGGTCGAGCCCCTCTATCTGCCTGTCGTCTACGCGGCGGAGACAGAGCTCGTAGGCAAAGTTGGGCGCTGCGGAAAGGGTCCCCCTGTAACGGTGGATGGCCCAGAGCCAGCGGTGCGGCTTGGCAATAAATGCAAGGGGCGGCATGATCACGAGCTGGCAGGCGAAATGAAGACTTCCCAGCCATGCCCCGATAAGCCCCATATCATGATAGAGAGGAAGCCAGCTTATAAACACGTCGTCGGAGGTCACATTGAGCACCCGGGCCATGACCCTGATATTGGCCAGAAGGTTTGCGTGGGTGAGGACAACCCCTTTCGGCAAACCGGTGCTGCCCGAAGTGTACTGCAGAAAGGCGATGTTTTCCCGGGTGAGAGCCGGGCGCTTGAAATCGGGGGTCCCGTCCCCGGCCCTGCTCAGGTCGGCAAGCGTCAGGACATGCCTGAGGTTGACCGCCCTGGTGTGCATCAGCCGGGCAAACCGTTTCGCCTCGGTTACGGTGATCATAATCCTTGCAAGAGAGTTGTCGGCAATGGCCGCGTGGCGGAGAAGGTGCTCCTCAATCTGTTTCAGGCGGCCCGGCGGATAAACCGGCACCGGGATGCCGCCTGCCAGCAGTATGCCGAAAAAGGCAAAAAAGTATTCCCGCCCCGTGGGCAGCATGATCAGGACCGATTCGCCGGGATGCAGCCCGTCATGCTGCAGGCCGGCGGCGACCAGCCTACCGTTGTCCCATAATTGCCGGTAGGTGATGGAGTCGTCCCGCTCCTCGTCGCTGTAAAAGCGGATATGGGGCCGGTCCGGGTGATTTCTTACGTGCCATTCCACAACCTCGACCAAAGTTTCCGCGGCAAGGGGAGTGTCGTCCACCCTGTCGAGGGTCAAGGCGGCAGCTTCGCGGGTCAGCGCGTCTGCCCGGGCCGCTGATGCGCCGAGAATGGCCCGCAGGAGATCGCGGACCGTATCAACGGTTACCAGGAGCTGTTCCGGAAGGGAGATGTTGAAGGTCTGTTCGATGCGGGCCAGGAGTTCCACCCTGGAAAGGCTGTCCAGGCCGAGATCCCGGTCCAGGGAACTGTCCAGCAAAGGGGTGGACTGGTCGGTGCGGCCGGGATGAATCTCAGCCAGCGGTTGGCTGATTATTTCCAGGAGGCGGGCGGCAGCTTCCTGGGAGGGGGTGGCAGCGGTTTTTTCCTGTCGGTTTTCCAATGGTTCGCCTCGCCGGACAAGGGTGTCATTACCTGGGAAAGACAGGGGCAGCGAATATGTCGTCCTTCAATCTGAGTTCTAAGGCGGCAGACGGTCCCGTCGGTCATATAAGGTAGTGGATTTT
>JAFDCC010000144.1 GCA_019312985.1 Deltaproteobacteria bacterium | reverse complement strand
CAGTGCTTCCGCAAAACCGAGAATGTAAAATGGCACCGACAGTGACAGTGCCAGAAAAAGGGTGATGCCGATGGCTCCGCCGAATTCCATTCCCAGAACCCGGGATATCAGGAAATAAAAGCCGCCTCCCCTGACCCTGATATTGGTGCTGACCGCGGCTATCGAAAGAGATGTCAACAGGGTAATGGCTTTTGCCGTCACAAGAATGGTGAGGGCACCGATTACCCCTGCCTGGCCTACAACGAAATTGGCCCGCATGAACATTATGACGCCGAGAATAGTGAGGATGGTGGGGGTGAATACGCCGCCGAATGTGCCGAAACGGTTTCTTGTCCCGCCCTGTATTTCCATGTCAGACATATGCATTCCCGCGCTGGAGTGTCACTGACCGCACCAACTCCACCTATTCCTGCCGCCGCACTTCCAGGGCACCGGTGTTTCGCAAATGGGTAATGATCTGGCGCGGGATGTACTCCAGGGCAAGGACCTCTTCAACGCTGATCTCGCCTGCCTCCAACCTCTTCAGCAGCCGGTCGTGAAAGCGTGACTCTGTCCTGGTCTGGTAAAAGTCCCGGTACACCAGCGCCGACCCCAGGATGCCGATGACCGCCATCATCATCCAGAAAACACCATGGCTGATCTCGATGTGAAACCCCTCGAGCAGAAGCTTGGTGCCGACAAAAAAGATAAGCTGGTAGGCAAGGTCCTCCAGCTTCGGAAGCTTTTCCAAAAGACTGATAAAGACCCCGGCGGCAAAGCGCAGAAAAACAATGCCCATGATGCCGGCGAGCCAGACCACAATGAGCTTGTCGCTCATGGCCACCGCCGTGGTGATGGAGTCGATGGAAAAGGCGATGTCGGTCAGCTCCACCACCAGGACAACCTTCCAGAAGCTGGCGGCGACCTTTGGCCGCGCCTGGTGCGCGTCCTCCTTGTAGAAAAAGAACATGTGCTTCATGGCGAGGTAGACGAGGTAGCCGCCGCCGATGACCTTGAAGGCGGCAAAACGCATCATGTGGGCGGCGAAAACCAGGGCCAGAACCCGGAAAAAAAAGGCCCCGGCAATGCCGTAAATCAGGGCCCGTTTCTGCTCCTGCTTCGGGAGGGTCCGCACCAGGATGGCAAGGACCAGGGAATTGTCAACGGAAAGAATCCCCTCAAGGACGGCGAGGGTGACGACCGCCAGGCCGTCGGCCCCGGAAAGGGCCTGGAACTCCTGGCTCACCTGTAGCAGCAGCGATGTTTCCATGAATCAGCCTGTCCTGGTGCACGAGGTTATGGGTGTGATCCCCTCTTTCATTTTCCCCTGCGCACCTGGCGCTTCGCCGATTCGGACCAGAGCTGGCAGAACTCTTCCTTCTCGCCGCCGCTGCAGGTCTTCACCACCGACCACCGGAGCATAAGCGGTGCCAGAAGCGTCGTGATAAAGGCCATGAGCACAAGGGCGGAAAACTGGTCCTCGGTCAGCAGTGGCGTGCTGATGGCTCCCTGCGCCATGAGGTCGTCGCTGAGGGCGATGACCACCGCGACAATGACAAGCTCCACCGCGCCGCGGCCGTTCATGCCGAAGCCGATGATGGTCGACTCGCGCAAAGAGTAACGAAACGCCAGGGCGCCGATGCCGCAGCCGAAAAGCTTGCCGGCTATTGCGGTGAGGGTGATGGCGATTACCAGGAAAAAGAAGGAAAGGCTCCACTGGAAGTTGATATGAAATGCCAGGGAGGCGAAAAAGACCGGCATCAGGAAGCCGTAGCTCAAGCCGTAGAACCGGTCGCTTATGGCGTTGTATACCCTTTCATGCATGATCTCCTTGCGGACGAACTGGCCGGCGAGGAAGGCGCCGATCACGGTATGCAGGCCTGCAAGCTCAGCGGCAACGGCCATGATCAGGGCCGAGATCATGGCAAAGGTAAACCCCTTGGCATTATAGTCGTCGAGCTTCCTGGTCAGGAGCGGTATGATAAAATGGCCGGCCAGGATTGTAAAACCAAAAAAACCGGAGACCTTGAAAAGGATCATGAATATATTGCCTGGCTCCACCGTCCCGGTCTTTACGAGGCCGAGGAGAACGGAAAGGCCGATGAGGGAAAGAATGTCATCGGCAATGGCGGCCCCCATGATAACATGACCGATCTTGGTTTTGTGGATCTGCATTTCATGCAGTATTGCCGCCTGGACCGCGATAGCCGTGATGGAAAGGCCGATGCCGATAAAAAGGGCCTGGTACACCGTACCGCCAAAGATACGGGCGACGAAAAAACCCATGGCAAAAGGCAGGACAAAGCCGCCGACTGCCACGGCAAGTGACGGCCAGATATGCTCGAGAAGCTCCTTGGGGTCCATCTCCATGCCTGCATAGAACATGGCAAAAAATATACCCAGGTCGGCAAGAAAGGTCAGGGCCTCGGAAGGGCTGATAATGTTAAGCATCGCGGGCCCGAGAAGCAGGCCGGTTACGAGCTGGCCGAGCATGACCGGCAGCCCCATCCGGACGAAGAGGGCGCCTATGGGCCAGGCCACTGCCAGGATAATAAGAAGATTGATAATCAGGTGGTCAGTCAGCATATCCGAATCCGCTCCAAACCTTCACTGTGCGGTGAATTGCCCGCGAGGTCCCGCTGCCTGCCGCACACTTTATTCTTTTCCTGCTGGTATGACAATATCAAAGTCTGGTAAATTATATCCACAAACCGAACAGGATTTTGAGAGAACACCAAAGGGGGCATCGTGCAGATAAGCTGCATCATACCAACCAGAAACCGAAGCCGGATGACCCTGGCCGCCATTGAAAGCGTCAGGGCGCAGGCGCCTTTCGCTGTTGAGATAATCGTTGTTGACGACGGTTCAACGGACAACACCCTTGCAGAAGTTAAAGCCGCCTTTCCCGGCGTCCGGACACTGAGTCTCAAAGGAGCCGGCCCCGGTCCTGCCCGTAATGCCGGAGTTGCCGCCTCACGGGGCGACATCATCATGTTTCTTGACTCCGATGACATCTGGCTGCGAAACCATGTCGGAGAGCTTGTTTCGGTTCTGGACCGCGGTTTCAAGGTCGCCTACGGGGTTGCCCGGACCAGCAGCGAGGTGGGGACCGCTGATTTCCTCATACCGGAAAACGGGGAAGGCATCGAGGGCGACTGCTTTGGGGCCCTGCTCCGCTGGTGCTTCCTGGTTCCCTCCGCCATGGCCCTGCACCGCGATGCCTTTCAGCAGGTTGGCGGCTTCGATCCCCTGCCCTGCGGCGAGGACTGGATTTTTTTTCTCCGGCTTGCCGCCCTCTTTCCCTTCGGCTTTGCCGGCCCGGAACCTATTACCCGCAGAACCCTTCACCGGGGCAGCCTCTGTTTTTTAAGTGACAAGAGCAAACTTCTTGGTATCATCAAAGGGGTGCTGGATTTTCTCAAAAACGAGCCACGGGCGTCGGAGGAGCATTTCCGTCATTTCACTAAGCTGCACGCCTGGACCGCCACCAGCAGGAACGAGTGGTCCTCTGTCCAGGAATGGTATGTATCCCTGCTGGAGGAAAAAATCATTTGAGCACACTCATCCCCGCTGACATCCATAAAAAGGTCCTGGCCGACTCCGTCGACGTTCCGGAAGAACGGCCTTCCTTTCCCCTGCCGCTGAAGAAGGTCGGCATTTCCGGCAAGACCGTCTGGGTAAGGCTGGCCGGCAACAACGGCGGCCGCCTTCCTTTTAAGGCAACAATTCATCTTAATCTCGACGGAAACAGGCGCGGCATCCACATGTCCCGGATCGAACAGGGGATAACAGCCCTGCATGGCCGGAAGTTCAACAGCCTCCCAGAATACGGCAGCGAGCTTGCCCGCCTCATTCTCAGCTCGCAGTCCGGCAGTCGTGTTTCCCTCGATCTCGCCGGGCAGATGCCGCTTGTCCAGAAGGCACCGGTCAGCGGCCTCGAGTCCGTCGACACCATTGAAGTGAGCTGCAAACTGGTGGTTGAGAGAGAACAAGGCGGGGAAACGGTCACTACCGGGGCCGGCGCCGCCGTGCATCACCTCACCGCCTGCCCCTGCACCCTTTCCTACAATGAGACCCTCGCCAGCAGGTTTCAGTACCCCTGGTCCCGGGCCACCCACTCCCAGAGATCACAGACGCAGCTTCGCGTAACCCCCCCGGCCAACCTGCAGCCTCCCTCCTTCGGGGAATTGATCGCGGTGCTGGACAGCGTTTTGCACGTATCCCGGGATCTCCTGAAGCGGCCGGATGAAACCGAGCTGGTTCTGAAGGCTCACCGTTTTCCCCAGTTTTCCGAAGATAGCGTGCGGGAAGTGGCCCGGGCCGCAGGGCGGACATTTGGTGCCACCCTGCCGCAGGAGACACGGATCCAGGTCTTTTCACGCAGCCTGGAATCCATTCACATCCATGACGTTGAATGTTCCCTTGACACAAGCCTGGGGGAGATTCTCACCGTACGGCAATCAATAGAAGAGGAGTAAAAATATGAAAGCAGATCCGGTTATCGCCGAAGTCCCGGGACTCTACCGCGTCGTCGCCCTGCACCCATTCCGCAAGACAGCTGGTGTTTCCTTCGACATTCTGCCGAAAGAACTGGTGCCCAGGGTTGATGCGGTTGACCGGGTAATCCACCAGTACAGGGCCGTATCCCCCGGCCCCGTCGGTGACGTCAAGGAGCCATGGTATATGCACCCCTACCAGGATGACAACCTTATCGTTCTCCAGGGGGTGCGTTATGTGGAAATCTACACAAAAGCGCACGGCCGGATCGAGTCCTTTGCCATTACACCGGACCGCATTGACCATAACGGCAGACTGCTCTACGACGGCGCCGGTCTGCTTGTCTGGCCCCAGGGAGTTTTTCACAGGATAAAAAGCGGCGACTCCGGCTCTGCCTCGATAAACCTCGCCACCCACTACGAGGGCATCGACATGCGGACCAATTTCAATATTTACGGGGTGGATACCGAAACCGGGAAATTTCAGATCATACGCGAAGGCCACCTGGACCAGGCCATGTAAATTTCGCTGCCGTGGCACGGGACATGGCTTTACTGCTATGCCCGAAAGCGGCCCTGGCAATGCAGCAGTAATAATGGTGACACTACATTCTCATTTTCCCTCTAAACCGAATATGGTTTTCATGCAATAATGCCGATTCTCGACATCTACTCAGACTATCTTTGACCGTTCTGCTGGCTGGCGGAGCCCGCCGTCAAGGAACTCGTGTCCCTGGACCACCGTATCACTGCCAGGTGGCGCTCTTTTGAATTGCGGCCGGAACCGGTTCCAACCCTGGATCCTGACGGGGATTACCTTGTCAGTGCGTGGCGCAATCATGTCTATCCACTGGCGGCAAAGATGCAGATCCCGTTGAAGCGCCCCCCGGTTCAGCCGCGCTCCCGGCTGGCCCACGAAGCGGCCAAGTGGGCTGCCGGGCAAAATCGGTTTGAGGAGTACAACCTTGCCCTTTTCCGTGCTTTTTTCGAGCATGGCAGGGATATCGGGGATAT
>JAFDCC010000143.1 GCA_019312985.1 Deltaproteobacteria bacterium | reverse complement strand
CAAATGCCTTTGCCAGGAGCGGGAACCGGTCACGACCTCCACGGACAATCATCTCCCGGGTGTCGGCGAGGGTGATAACCTCGGTTTCAAAAACATTTGATGTAAAGGTAACGTCCATATTTTCCTCCTCGATATGATAATGGCAGTAATTTTTTAGGGCATTTCAAAAGAACCGGTGAAAATACCAGATAGAAGAATGAAAAGCCATACTATTTTCACGCATGTCGAATCCCGGGGTTACGTATCGGCCCGGCCCGCCAGGTAAAGGACACGGCTGTGACCGAAGACCGTCGCTTCGCGCTGCGCTTGAAAACAGACAGAGGCGCGCTGTTCCTCTGCGGCCAATCCCACCTCCTGCAGCAACTGCCCGGAAAACTCGACAAAAACCCCCTGCCTGAAAAAGGCGTCGCGGCTCCGGTAGTCGTAGACCCCTTCCAGGTTCTGCGGCATGCTTCGCTGCAGTTTTTTCCGCCAGTCTGGAAGGGGCTCCCCCTCCAGATGGGGCGGCAGAAAACGGTGGCCGCTCCGAAGCCAGTCAAAGACAAGGAGCTCCCGGAGCAGTCGGGCGTCGGGCCGGCCGCGGCTCAATTCGATCAGGAGTGAACTCATGAGTTCCTGGGTCGGGGCCAGGTCGAAGAAGTTCCGCTCGCGGCAGAGGGCCTGCAGCCCTGCAAAGAAGGCCCCAATATCCTCGTTGCTGCGCCGCAGGTAATTCCAGACATTTCTGAAAAACCGGTTGTTGTAGAACGTTTCGACAACCTCGCTGAACCAGAAAAGCTCTGCCAGGTCAGGCCCGGCAAGCCACCTGTTCGCCAGGATCTCGTAGGGCGGTTTTTTGCAGAACTCGAGGCCGTAGTCGTCAACCGCCCGGCTGAGCGGCGTATCGGGCAGCACCTTCAACAGCCCCATCTGTATATGGTGCGGCGCCAGGGCAAAAACGGCGCCGAAGGAACGGCGGAACGACTTCCAGGTCTCATGGGGCAGCCCCAGGATGAGATCGAGGTGAATGTGGATGGTGTCAAGGGCCGCGAGCCGGGTGACATTGGCCCGCAACCTTTCAAGGTCACACGCCCTGTTGATTGCCGCCAGGGTATCCGGGTTTGTCGACTGCACCCCCAGTTCAAACTGGAAACGGCCGGGGCCGACCTGTTCCAGGAAACGGAACATCTCCGCGTTAAAGCGGTCCGGAGCCATTTCAAAATGAAACAGGGTGTCACCGGGCTGCTCTGCCAGAAAGCGCCAGATTGCCAGGGTCCGTTCCGGCACGACGTTGAAGGTGCGGTCCACAAAGCGCAGAACCCGCGGCTTGTGGCGCAGAATTTCCCCCACTTCGGCAAGCACCTGGGAAACGGGCAGGTGGCGCACCCCTTTGTCGGCCCCGGAAAGGCAGTAGGTGCAGGCAAAGGGACAGCCGCGCGACGCTTCGTAGTAGATATGCCTGTTGCTGAGGGGCCCGGCAAAATCTGCCGCCCGGTAAGGACTTGCAAAGGATGCCCCTTTCGTGCAGCTGTAGCTCCGCTGCAGCCCCCCTCTCGCCAAATCCCGGTAAAAGGATTTGTCCACCCCCTCGATCTCGCCGCTGACAACCGTGCAGTGTGCGGCGACGGCCACCGGCAGCTCCCGGGCCAGGGCGGCTGCCTGGGGGCCGCCAAGGACAACAGGGGTGGCGGGCAGAAGCTCGGCAAGGTCAGGCAGCAGACGCTCTAAGTAGGCGTGGTTCCAGATATAGACGGAAAAAAAGAGGGCGGCCGGTTCCCCTGCCGCAATCCCCCGCAGCGTCCGGTAATACGGATCATTGATCGTCTGCTGCCGGATTTCGCTCCGGCTGCCCGGCAGGTTGGCGTCAAGAGCCTGCCGGACGTAAAAAAGCGCCGGGCAGGAGTGCATAAAACGGCCATTGAAAGCTATCAGCTTGCAGTACATCGGTTGTGTCCGGTCACTATCTTGCGGCCTGCGGCGAACAATATTTCTTTGCCGGGCCCGGGGGAATCACTTTTCTTTTGCCCTCAGCATGTTTAGTATAGTAGTGAACATTTTTTTCTTACTTCATTCTACTCCAGGAGAGGCTATGACATTACAACATCTCCAGCGTTTTTTTCATGGAATTTACTGGCTGCTCCCTGCGGCCCTCTTTTTGCTGCTGCCCATTCCGGCAGGAGCCGGGCACCTGGCGGCGCCAACCCATTATATCTCCGTGGAGTTCGACCTGGAAGCCCACAGCCTCAGGGCAAATTCCCGCATCGAACTGCCGGCCGGCCTTGCTTTACGCCTTGACCTTTCCTCCCTGAATGTAGCCCGAATACTGGTAAACGGTCAACCGTCCGAAACAGGGGCGGCGAAAACGCTTCTCGATGTTCCCGCCTCGGCCCGGGAACAGGAGATTCTCATCAGCTACAGCAGGGATACCGGACTCGGCCCGGACGGGTACAACCTCATCAGCGACCAAGGGGTTGTGCTGGTCGACAACTGGTACCCTGTAGCGGACCACGAGATGTTCTTCAAGCTGACCGCCCACATCCCCCGCCACTTTGAGGCAGTCTCCGAGGCGGACGAGATCATAGCCTTTGAGATCAATGAAAACAGGCAGGTCACCTTCCGCTTTCCCCACCCGCTCTTTTCCATCAACTTCATTGCCGGGCCCTATGTCGTAAGCCGGGAGGCTTTCGGCGACGGCAGAAGCATTGTCGCCTACTTTTTTCCTGAAGACCGGGAACTGGCAGCCCAATACCTCGCCCGGGCAAAACAATACCTGGCCCGCTATGAGGAAATGCTGGGCCCATATCCCTACAAGCGCTTTGCCATCGTGGAAAACCGGCTGCCGACCGGTTTTGCCATGCCGACTTTCACCCTCCTCGGCCAGTCGGTGGTGCGGCTCCCCTTTATCGTCGACACCTCCCTCGGCCACGAAATTCTCCACGCCTGGTTCGGCAACGGCGTGCGCATGTCCCCCCGGGAAGGCAACTGGGCCGAGGGCTTGACCACCTACCTGGCCGACCAGGCCTTTGCTGCAGATCAGGGCCAGGGCCCGATTTACCGCCAGGAGCAGCTGGTCAAATACCAGAGTTATGTCCGGCCGGAGATGAATCTCACCCTGCGCGGCTTCAGTAATGTCGGCCATGGAAACACGGGGGCGGAGCGGATCCGGGCCATCGGCTACAATAAGT
>JAFDCC010000142.1 GCA_019312985.1 Deltaproteobacteria bacterium | reverse complement strand
CCTTAAAATGATAAGGGGGGCCTTTCTGGTTACTAATTTTGATCCCCTCCATGTAAAGCGCGCATTGCAGAAGCGTGTGGCAGCCGGCATGGATGGATTTTTCTACCTCGTTGACGGGCACAATATCGTGCCGTGCTGGCTCGCCTCGCCCAAGCAGGAATATGGTGCCTATACCATCCGGCCGAAAATCAAAAAACTCCTGCCGGATTTTCTGACTGACTTCCCTGCCCTGAAGACGCATGCCATCGACGGCAGTTCATTTGCTGCTCCACCTCCCAAGTGGCAGGAAGTTTTACGCCGTGTAGCGGACCAATCGGTTTCAGAGGTGGACTGGCTGATACCGGGCGAAAAGAAAGCCCGAGCCGCAGTGACCCGTTTTCTCAGGGAGAAACTGGCATCCTATGACGAGAAGCGCAATGACCCCACCCAGGATGGCCAGTCAAACATCTCTCCCTACCTGCATTTCGGCCATATAGCACCCCAGAGAACAGCCCAAATGGCGAGCCGGGCAAAGGCCGACAGCAAGGCAAAGGCGGCCTTTCTTGAGGAACTCGTCACCAGGCGTGAACTGGCGGATAATTTCTGCTATTACAATAAAAATTATGACAGCTTCGACGGTTTTCCGCCCTGGGCCCAAAAAACCCTGGACGAACACAGGGCTGACAGGCGGGAATACATCTACTCCGTGGAAATATTTGAAGGTGCCGCAACGCATGACGCATTGTGGAATGCGGCCCAGAAGCAGATGGTTAAAAAGGGAAAGATGCACGGCTACATGCGCATGTACTGGGCCAAAAAAATTCTTGAATGGTCAGCAGCTCCTGAGGAGGCGATGGCAACGGCACTATACCTGAATGACCGCTATGAACTCGACGGCAGGGACCCGGGCGGTTATACGGGGATTGCCTGGAGTATCGGCGGTGTTCATGACAGAGCATGGAAGGAACGGCCCATTTTCGGAAAAATACGCTTCATGAGCTACAGCGGCTGTGAACGGAAATTTAACGTTAAGCGCTATATCGCGACATGGCTTAACAACTGACGAACAAGGCCCGTTACAATACAAATTGTTTACATTTTGTTAAACAATGCTTAACATATTTAACAATTTGAACAAGTGCACTTCCGATGCATCTGTACAAATGCCATTAACCTTTTGATATGATGATGTTTCTTGCAAAAAGATCAGCTGGCACAGGACTTGCTAATCACTACAGTGATAAAGTTGCGTCCAACTGTTTTTAAACATCCATATTTTTCTGACAGAGAGAGGCTGGATCTGAAATGACAAACAAGGAAATGCTGTCACGCACCATACCCGTTATTCATGAAACCGTTCCCGCCACGCCGGCGGGAACAGCCAAGCCCGGGCTGCTGGGCGGGCTGAAAAAAGTCTGGTCCGATATCAAGGGAGAAGAACGTAAGGCCTTTGCCCCGGATCCGGCGGCGGATATAATTTCACAGATTGCCGACAAGAAGATTGCGGCAATTGTCAGTAAACTGCACTACAGAACGCCCCAAAGCCTGAAGGCCATGCGGCTCACCTGCCAGGAATGCTTCATGCTGCCCGATGATTGCCCCTATTATGACTACAGCATATTTGATGTAAAAAAGGCTGTCAAAAGGCTTATGTCCCAGCCGGAGAATATCCGCGGGGAAATTGTCATCGAACTGCAGAAGGTAAACCACGAACTGGCCTACCACCTCCACGAATACCTCGAAGAGTAGCCAGCAGGGTACAAACGGCAGGGTTATACCGTAATATCATAATCCTTGATTCTCTTCCACAGCGTCACTCTGCTCATCCCGAGGTGCTTTGCTGCCAGTGTTCTGTTGTTTTTGAACTTACCAAGGGCAGCGACAATTCTGTCCCTTTCCGGCACCTGCTCCGAGGTCTCGGCAGCTTTCTCCTCCCTCTCCCTTTCCATCTCTCTCTCCCGCTCAAAGAGATAATCCGGCAGGTCGGAAACGTCTATTGTATCAGTCTTGCAGGTAACTGCAGCATGTTCAAGGGCATTGGTAAGCTGCCTTACATTCCCCGGCCAGTGGTATCTTTCGAGGATATCCAGGGCCGGCGAACTCACTCTTTTAATCTCCTTGTCGTTGGTGATGGAAATTTTTTTCAGGTAATGGGCAACGAGCAGGGAAATGTCGTCCTGTCTCTGACGAAGGGGGGGAACTTGGACTATGATCGTGTTGACCCTGTACATGAGGTCATGCCGGAACCGGCCATTGGAAACCAGTTCATTCAGGTCCTGGTGCGTTGCTGAAATCAGCCGGATGTCAACCTTTCTGGGTTTGTGTTCGCCGACCCGTTCAATAACCTTTTCTTCCAGAACACGAAGGAGTTTTACCTGCATTGTCTGGGGCATGTCACCAATTTCATCAAGAAAGATCGAGCCTTTGTGGGCCGCTTCAAACCTGCCCTGCCGGTCACTGATTGCCCCGGTAAAAGAGCCTTTCCGGTGCCCGAAAAGTTCACTTTCCATCAGGTATTCATTGAGGGATGCACAGTTCATCTTGACAAACGGCCCGTTCTTTCTGCTGCTGAGCTGGTGGATAGCGCTTGCGACGAGTTCCTTGCCGGTGCCGCTTTCGCCACAGATAAGGACCGGTGCATCACTGGTGGCGGCATTTCTGATCTTGTCGAAAAGAATCTGCATGGCCGGGCTGTTGCCAAGGAGCCCCATAAACCAGTAATACTTGCGCATCTCCTGCTTTAACTCTTCAAGTTCCAACTCTTTCATATACAGGGAGGTTATATCGGTAATATTCTCGACCGCCCCGATAACTCTATCATTATCATCCTTGAGGACGACGGCGTTTTTCAGAAGGTAGACAGTTCTTCCCGATTTTGTTTTGATCCTGCACCTTCTGTCGTGAACCGCGCCGTCTTCAAAAAGGCTACAGTATTTCTGCCTTCCTGATTCCGTCAGGATTACACAGGTATCAGAGTCAAGGATGGTGCAGGGCTTGCCGTACACCTCTTCCTGCCTGAATTCGGTAATCTTCTCTGCCGCCCTGTTAAAGTAGAGGATAGTGCCTTCGGGATCCATGATCATAAGGCCGTCACGCATGGTATCAAAGACATTCAGCAGGAATTTAGGGTCTATCGGGATGTTTTTTTTCATGGAAGTGTTCATTTGTTAAATTGGTGTTAAGTGTTTTTTTAACACTGCTTAACACATTGAACGGTTCTGTGCTAATATAAATCAAAAAAGGTGTTTAATATGCTGAAATATTGAAACAAAAAAAGATTCTCATTCTCTGGCACAGGTCTTGCTGATACTGATTATCAAAAGTTAAGTGCTTTACAGCGTTGACTTGCAAAAAAAAACCAGTTAATTAACCGGACTCAAAAAGCAAACACGCACTTGTGTCCATTTTTTACAAAAAAAAAGAAATAATCACAATCATGGAGGAAAAAAAATGAAAAAGGTATTGGTAGCTGCCGGTGAAACTAAGGGTTCTCTGGCCGTTCTGGACGTATTCAGAAACCAGGTTAAGCCGCCTGAGGAGGTTATCCTTGTCCACGTCCAGCAGCCTTTGGGCAAATCACTCATGGGACAGATGATCGGCGAGGCTGAAATGTCGACTCTGAAAGACGTGATTAAGGATACTGAATTTCAGGAAGAGCTGGACAAAAAATCTCAGAGGATCCTCTCCTACTATGAAGGGGAATTGAAGAATGACGGGCTGTTCAAGATCAAGACCGTTGTCAGGACTGGCAATGTTCACGAGGAGATATTGAAGGTAGCCGAGGAAGAGCAGGCCGACATGATGATTCTCGGCTGCAGCGGCAAATCTGGCCTTGATAAACTGATTACGGGATGCGCCACAAAAGACGTGGAAAGAAACGCCAGCATTCCCGTAGTTGTTGCCAAGGGCGGCGGCTGCAGCGTGAAAGACAAACCATGCGTTGAACCTATCGGCGAGACCCAGACCCAGGAGGCTTACAATGCACGGTAGTATTAACATTTTATCAGCCGTTCTTCTCGGGCTGTCACTCGGCTACATTTTACAGAGGGGGCGTTTCTGCCTGAATTCCGCCTTCCGAGACATAATCTTTCTCGACAACCTCACCACCTTCAGGGCCTATCTCTTAAGCGTGGTGGTGGCGGTTGTCGGCTCCAACCTGATCCAGGACTTAGGTTTAATTATTACGACCAACCCGCAGACTGGCGCCATTATACATACATCGCTTCTGCGCCAAAACTTTGTTCCCCTGGCAAACATAATCGGCGGATTCCTCTTTGGCGTTGGCATTGTCCTCGCCGGCGGCTGTGCCAGCGGCATCGTTTTCAGGCTCGGTGAGGGCCAGGCTGCTGCCATCATAGCAATTCTCGGCTTCTTTTTCGGGGTGGTCATGACGACAGAAGGTATTTTCAGTGGCTTGCATCAATACCTGAAACAATTCACCTTTGAAATCGGCGGCATGAAAAACCCGGCATTCTGGCATATTTTCGGGCAGGGCCCCATGGTAAAATGGGCCTCGATCATAGTTTTGTCCATTCTTCTTGGAATTTTCGTTTTCAAGGGAAAACCGAAGTTCGGCCTGACAAAAAGCAAAACCCTGAGCTGGGGTCTCACAGGACTGCTGATCGGGTTCTTGACAATTATCGGCTGGTGGGTGTCCTCTTATTTTGGGGGTTTTCCCCGGGGGCTGGCCATTACCACTCCGATGCGGGAACTGTTCAACTCCGTGCTGTACAACAGTTCGCACTCGCCTTTCCAGGAGTATACATTTCTAGGAATATTCAGAGGGACGTGGGGGGTCTTTTTTATATTTTCGGTTCCGCTCGGTGCCTTTATCAGCGCCAGGGCGCGTAAGGAGTTCAAGTGGAAAATTCCGCCGGTGGGACAATTCCTTACCGTCCTCGGCGGCAGTGTCATGATGGGCGTAGGTGCCGTCATTGCCGGTGGGTGCAACCTCGGTCATGGCGTTACCGGGGTCTCCACCGGAGCCGTATCAAGCATATTCGCTATTACTGCAATCGTCATGGGGAATTGGACAATGTCTTACTTCAAGTTCATAAGGCCTGCCAATAACTTTTAATGCTTGCTAAACTTGTTTAGCGTATCACCTTTCAACCAGTTATCAGGAGCAACATGATGAAACCCAGTATAGCGTTAACATTATTCATAACCATAGCCCTTTTCGGTTATGTCAGCGGCTACAGCATAGGAGCCCATAACAAATTGATTTACTCCACGCAGGCTAACACTAACGTTACCGCCCCGGCTGCAGGATATTCTTCGGCGGCCGCCGGCGGTTATGGTTCCCGGGTTCCGGAGAGCACCTCTAAAACAGAAAACGGCGCCTCCTCCCCAGGGTCTGGTCAATAATCGCTTCATTGTGAGGCCGGATCACGCCCGTTTTCTCGGAGCACCTTCGACAACAGGGAAACAGGGAGCACTTCAGATAATTGAAGTGCTCCCTGTTTGTTTGTGCCGGACTTTTCTCAGAAAGCACCAATGCGAAGTTTTTTAATTATTTTCTCCACCTCAGCGTCCTTGGCGTCAATAATTTCCCTGTTAAAGGAAAGCTCCACGCTTTTAATCACATTGATATTGTTTATTTTAAATTCCCTCACACCGGCTGCGAAGGTGCATTCAAACCATTTTGAGTCAAAAAAATCGGTGATCTCTGGCTCTGTTGCGATTTCCGCCTTGAATTTATTGCAAAGCGAAACGGCCCAGTTGTAAGCTTCTTCTTTTGTTCCTGCTTTCTTGGACCAGCCAATACTCTGTATTTCCCAATTCAGCCTCGCCTGTTCCAACTGCTCAATTGTCGTAATGGTTGAAGGTATTACCGGCAGCAGGAACAACTGAAAGGAAGGCTTTACCCCCCCGTTTTCCGATTCCCTGGCAAACTCCATGGTGTTGTACTCGTCCAGTGGGTTGAAATAGTAGAGAATGCCATTATGTGAAAAGCGTTTAAGGCCGACAAATTTCTTGACCGGGAGATTCCCGAGATTTTTGGCTTCAGAGGCGGTCAGGTCATAAACGCCGCCGAGCCAGATGCCAAACAGCTTCAGCGGCACGCAGGTCAATTCCTCAGCCGGAGACTGCGATGCTGGTACCAGGAGGGAAACAAGTAAAATGTACCTGAAAATTTTATTCATCAATCAGCATTGCAACTATAACATATCAATTCATCTGCAGCTCACTTTATGGTAATTGTTAATGGGTTGAACCGGGCATCATTATTCTTTAAACACTATTAACAGGAGAAAAGAAGGTTCTTGTTACGTTAATAAACCGAAATATGCATTCTTTCAAATAAAGAGAGGATTATTTCACACCCGCGTAAAACCAGACGGAATTTTACCCAGCAACAGGACTGGATGCAAAGGGGAACCGGGTCGATGCTCAGCAAAAAATTGCATTTTCAGGATATCTCGTTTACAGAAAAAGGCAGGTTTCCTGCTCCACCATGCGGCAAATAACGGATTCGGCGTCCCACATGCCCTGATGTGATGCCACGCTCTTCCCCCACTGTACCATGGTCCGAATACAATGAAAAAACCAGACAGGGAGGACATCGTTTTCCTGCTTATCGGCCTGCTGCTCCTGGCCGGTATGCTGCTCACCTTTCTCTGGGGCGGCAACAGGAGCAGGCACGGCGTCGGTATGCTGCCCGGGATCGGCACGGCCGACCCGGCCGCACTAACTGAAAAAACAGCCCTTGACCCAGGTCAAGGATTTACCCCGCCGCATACGGTATGATGGCGTCATGAAAGAGAGCAGCCCGTCATTTGCCGCGTTTTTCCGGCCCGCGTCGACCCGGAAACTCAGGACAACGGTTCAGGCCGGTTTTGCTTTCTTCTCGCTCTATGCCGGCTACCGCTTTTACCTCTTTTACCTCTGGGCCATTGGCGAGAGAACGACCTACACGCCGAGGCCGCCCTCGGTGGAAGGTTTCCTGCCGATCAGCGCCCTTGTCGGCCTGAAAAGACTTGTCCTCTCCGGCCAGTATGACATGATCCACCCGGCCGGCCTCACCATCTTCCTGGCTGCCCTTGTCATTGGCCTGCTGCTCCGCAAGGGGTTCTGCGGCTGGATCTGCCCGGTCGGCTTCAGCTCGAACCTGGCGGAAAAGGCGGGACGGAAACTACGGCTTCTCTGGCAGCCCCCTGTATGGCTGGATCTGCCGCTTTTGTCCCTGAAATATTTGCTGCTTTTTTTCTTTCTCTATCTTATTGCCTGGCAAATGACCCTGCCGCAGATCGAGTCGTTTCACCGGTCGCCCTACAATATCGGTGTCGATGCCAAGATGCTGCTCTTCTTTCTCGAGCCTTCCGGCCTTGCGGCCGGCATCATGCTCTTCCTGCTGCTGATCTCCTTTGTTATCCGCAACTTCTGGTGCCGTTATCTCTGTCCCTACGGCGCCCTGCTTGGCCTCCTTGCCCTGGCGAGTCCCTTCCAGGTAAAACGCGACCGCACAACCTGCATCGATTGCAAAAAATGCGAAAAAACCTGCCCCGCCTCTATTCAAATCACGACGAAAAGCGTCGTCCGCACCGGTGAGTGCATCGGCTGCACCGAGTGTGTCGCGGCCTGTCCGGTTGACGGCTGCCTCAGCATCGCCCTGCCGGGCCGGCGCAAAAACCCGCTCCTGTTGCTGCCGGGTGCGGTGGTGACGCTCTATTTCCTCTTCTACATCGCAGCGCTTGCCACCGGCCACTGGCATTCAGAGGTTCCGCCTGAAATAATGGCAAAACTGTACCGGATTATTGGGGATCTGCCCCACCCGTGACCGGGGACAGCTTTTATGCGAAAAAAATCCACCAGGAAAGAGGCGCCCAGGTATCAGCTTTGCAGGTTGAAACTGGATTGGATAAGAATCAGAGCCACTTCTTTTTCTTGAAAAACCAGACCTGGAACAGCACAACCACCACAAGAATAAGGATGAAGAAAGGAAACCCCAGTTTGCTGTCAGCACCGGGGATACCCCCGACATTGATGCCGAGAAGGCCGGTCAGAAAACCAAGCGGCAGAAAAATGGCGGCCACTATGGAGAGGATGTACATCTTACTGTTCATCTCTTCCGACAGGCTGTTGATCAGCTGCTCCTGGGTAACAGCGGCCCGGTCCCGCGTTTCGTCAAGATCCTCGATGTGCCGGATGAGTTGATCGTAAACCTCCCGCAGCCTGATTCTGTCACTCTCGTCGAGCCAGGGAATCTTTTCCGTCAGCAGCCGCGACAGGGCCTCGCGCTGCGGCGACAGGTAGCGCCGCAAACTAATGGCCTGGCGCCGCAGATTGGCGAGCTGGGAGCGCAGCTGGTAGCTTCCCGAGGTCAGCGCCTGGTCTTCAATCTCGGCAACAGAATCTTCGAGTCCGTCTATAACCACCTGCATCCGCTCCATCATTCTCCCGGTTATCTGCACCAGGAAGTCACTGATCGATTCCGGCCCGTCCCCCCGCTCGGTTGCCGCCGTGATGTCGGCAACCGACAAAACCCTCCGTTTACGGGTGCTGACAATGCGGTTCTTCTCAAACCAGATCCTTATGCCCACCATGTCCTCCGGGTCGGCCCCGGGGTTGAGGTTGACGCCGCGCAAGCCGAGGAGCAGTCCCTCATGGAACGGAGTGCAGCGCGGCCTCGAGTCCTCCTCGGTCAGGGCATCACTTATCACTTCATCCAGGCCGCTCTTTTCATAAAGCCATTCACGCGCCGTGGGATTGGCGTAATTAAGGTGGAGCCAAAGGACTCCCTGCTCCGGCTGCCAGGAAGCAACTGCGTCCCATTCAACCCTTATTCCTCCCCCCTTGCCGTCCAGAATGAACGCGGCAATCAGGCCGTCCTTGTCCTCTACCATCTGCTGATATCCGTCACTTGATTTTCGTCAGGCCCGTAAAAGCCTCTGTCACGGGCGGGTCAAAATGTATGTCAATCTGGTTGAAGGCAATCGTGATGTTGTTCTCCAAAAGGGCAAACCAGACGGCCTTGCGGAGGTCCGACATGTATACCCTCTGTTTCCAGGGATCATCAACGTTGAGGTAGACCCCGAAAATCACGGCGGAATCGCCGAAATCCTGGAGGAGAACGCGCGGCTCCGGTTCCGGCTGCCGCCAGGGCATGTCCCGGGCCGTTTTCTCCAGCACCTCGACAACCTTCTTCATGTCTGATTCGTAAGCAACTCCGACCGTTATCCCCAGCCGGAACTGATTGTCCCGCATGGTGAAGTTTTTCACCGTGGACTGCGAAAATATGGAGTTCGGCATGATGAGTTCCTCATCCCGCCATGTCCGTACCAGGGTTGTCCTGATCCCCATGTCAACGACTTTCACCACCGTGCCCTCCACCTCGAGGATATCGCCCGGCTTGATGGTGCGCTCGACGAGGAGGATTATGCCCGAGACAAAATTCTGGACAATATTCTGCATGGCAAAGCCGATGGCAATGGCGAACACGGCGCCGGCGGCAAAAAGGGCGCTGATATTGATGCCGACGGTCTGGAGGCCGATGCCGAAGCCGATAATGACCACCGTATAGTGGATCAGTCGCAGGATGGCAGCAAGGGTCCCTTCCCTTTTTTTGAATCGGGACGAAAGGGTTCTCTTCAGGGCCCGCTGCAGAACAAACGAGAGAACTACCGCAAAGAAGATTACAAGAAAAAAGATACAGACCGACAGCAGAGTAACCTGAGTGCCGGAGAGGGCAAAAAGCGGTTTTGAAGAAATTTCTCCCAGCTTTCTGAAAAATTGTTCGATTTCCAAAGCCCACCTCACTGTTGAGTTATACGGCAATCCTCAGAATAACGTGCAGCCGGGGTCGCTCTGAACTTACTATGGTTTCCCTGCCACAGGCAACAGAAAAACTTTGACAGCCGCCATTTAGCCAAAGCCCGGCCGGAAACCATCGGCAAAAATCCAACTCAAAAAAAATTTGCCCTGCCGCAAGTATTCACTCCTGGCAAATTGTTTTTTTGCTTTTTTTCCTGTAAGTATAAATACCCACCTTCCGGCAGTAACCGATGTCGCTTTATCCTGCCGGGGAATAAAAGGGGATCGAGGGGCCTGCCGCAGCGGTTGAACCTGCAGGTCGGCGGCAGCTTTCCGCGCTCAATTCTGAACAACATGAGGAGGACAAATGAAACGCTTAGTGAAAGGGACTGTCTGGGGACTCGTAGCTGTTCTCGTTTTTTCGGCCAACGCCTGGTCTTTTGGGCGCAAGACGGTGATCAAGGTCGGCATCAATGCCCCGATTACCGGCGATATCCCCAAGGTTGGCGAGGGCACCAAGTATGCCGCCCAGATGTGGCTGGCGGACATTGAGAAGGCGGGAGGCATCGAGGTCGGCGGCACAAAGTACCCGGTGGAACTTGTCATCGAGGACAACGAGTCCAAGGCGGAATCAGCGGTCAAGGCCAATACAAAAATGATCACCGAGGACGAGGTCCTGGTCATCGTCGGGCCGCAGTCCTCCAAGCAGGCCGTCCCGGCAGGCGACGTGGCAAACAACTATGAAACGCCGATGATCACCCCCTGGTCCACGAATCCAGACTCCACCAAGGACCGGCCCTATTGTTTCCGGGGATGCTTTCTCGATCCTTTCCAGGGACCGGTGCTGGCCGACTTTATCACCGAGGAGTTCGGGTTCACGACGGCGGCAGTGCTCTATGATGTCGCGAGTGACTATCCCAAGGGTCTGGCGGAATTCTTCCGGGAAGCATGGGAAAAGATCCACGGCCCAGGCTCAGTTGTCGCCTTTGAAAGCTTCACGACAAAGGATACCGACTTCAGCTCGCAGCTTAGCAAGATAAACAAGTCCGGCGCCCAGGTCCTCTTTACCCCGCAGTACTACAACGAAGTGGCCCTCATCGTTCAGCAGGCCCATGAACTTGGCTGGACCGGCCCCATTGTCGGCAGCGACTCCTGGGGCTCGGCCGAGACCGTTGCCCTCTGCGGCAAGGACTGCTACGGTCTCTTCTTTTCCACCCACTACGCGGCTGCCGGGGCCCAGGGGGCGACAAAGGAGTTTATCGAACGCTACGAGAAAACCTACGGCTACACCCCCGACGACGTGGCGGCCCTTACCTGGGATTCACTCCGGTTGGTACAGACCGCCATTGAAAACACCGGCAAGATTACGGGCAAGATCAAGCAGGACCGCAAGGCGGTGCGCGATGCCCTGGCCCGGGTCAAGAATTTCAAGGGCATCACCGGCGACATGACCTTCACCGAGGAGGGGGATCCGAACAAGTGCGCCGTCATAGTCCGGATCAGCGACAAGGGGGAATACGAGTTCTACAAGTTGGTCTGTCCCGACTAGGCCTGAATGGACCTTTTTCTCCAGAACATTGTTAACGGGCTCCAGTGGGGCAGTTTCTATGCCCTGATCGCCCTGGGCTACTCCATGGTGTACAGCATCCTCATGCTGTTCAACTTTGCCCATGGCGATGTCTTCATGGTCGGCTCCTACATAGGCTTCGGCGTGGCGACGGCCCTTCTCGGGCTTGCCGCCGCGACCGGCCTGCCTATACCCGGCTGGCTCATCCTCGTCCTGACTATCCTCTTTTCCATGTTCCTCACCTCCTTTGTCGGGATGTTCATCGAACGGGTGGGATACCGGCCCCTGCGGGAAGCGCCCCGGGCCTCGGCCGCCATTACCGGACTGATGATCGGCATTATCCTCGAGACCGGCAACCTGGCCATTCTCGGGGCCCGGCGCCTCAGCTTTCCCCAGCTTATCGAATCCACTACCTACCAGCTGGGCGGGGTGTTTGTGACGAACAAGAAAATCCTCATCGTTGCGGTCTCCCTGGGACTCATGTACCTCCTGCATCGTTTTATCCAGAAAAGCAAGTGGGGCATGGCCATGCGGGCCATGTCCTTTGACTTCCAGGCAGTACCCCTGATGGGTATCTCCATCAACCGGATCGCGCCGCTGACCTTTGCCATCGGTTCCTCCCTGGCCGCCGCCGCCGGCATTCTCTACGGCCTGGCCTACCCGGTCCTCGATCCGTACATGGGAATCCTGCTCGGCTGGAAGGCATTCGTCGCGGCGATCCTCGGCGGCCGCGGCTCTATCCTCGGGGCGGCCCTGGCCGGGTTTCTCCTTGGCTTTATCGAGATTTTCGTCGCCTGGATATTCCCGTCAACCCTGCGGGATGTCATTGCCTATTCCATTATTCTGCTGATTTTGACCTTCAGGCCGCACGGCTTTTTCGGTCAAGCCCACAGTACCCAGCTGCGGCTGTAAGAATAACCGGGAAAGAACTTGGTAAAGATGCGCAACCGGACGACCACATCAGCCCCTGCAGCAGGATTCCGCTCCCGCCTGCGCCAGTTTACCGCCTCGGTCCCGCTCATCGGCTGGCTGCTTGGCATATTCGGGGCCGTGCTCGCCGAGTACTTCCTCGGCGACCTCGTGTCGTACTACCTCGGTCTTCCGAAGATACCGGTGCTTTTCGGTTTACTGACGGTGCTCAAGAAACCGCTCCTCATCCCGGGTATCCTCGGCTATCTCGTCCTGGTATACGCGATACCGGTAGTCATCATCGTCAGGATCATGCAAAAACCGGCAAACAGGCTGGCGGAATTCCTGGCTGGAAAACGGGTAACAATTGCCGCCCTGGTCCACCTGTCCCTTTTTTACGGCGCCCTCCATCTGTGGGCCGACATCAGTGATTACCGGCTCCTCGTCCTGAAACTTACCATGATCGCCATCATGCTGACCCTGAGCATCAACGTCATCAACGGCTACATGGGGGAATTTTCCTGCTCGCACCCCGGTTTCATGGCCCTTGGCGCCTATACGGCCTCGACGATCACCCTGCTGCTCTTTGCCAATGACAAGCAGTTCGGCCCCGCCCTGCTGCCTGAAGCTCTGGGCTTTTATTTTTTCCCCCTCGCCCTTGTTGCCGGCGGCATTGCTGCGGCGGTCGGCGCCCTCGTCATTGCCATCCCCTCCTTCCGGACCCGGGGTGATTATCTTGCCATCATCTCCCTTGCCTTTCTCTTTATCGTCAAAAGCATTATCGAGAACCTCGAGTTCGTCGGCGGACCGCGCGGCATGTCGAGCCAGCCCGATTATGCGAACCTGCCGATGGTATTCACGGTCATGGTCCTCTGTATCTGGATCATCAACAACTTTGTCCGCTCCACCATGGGCAAGGCGCTCAATGCCGTGCGCGACAACGAGCTTGCCGCCGACGCCATGACCGTCGACACCCGCCGCACCAAAATCATCACCTTTCTGTTCGGCGCCTTCTGGGCCGGGGTGGCCGGCGGTCTCTTTGCCCATGTCCTGCGCTACGTCAACCCCGGTTCCTTCGGCATCCAGCGGCTCGCCGAAATTCTCGCCATGGTTTACTTCGGCGGCCTTAACTCGGTCACCGGCTCCATCGTCGGCGCGGTCAGCATCAACGTCCTGAGCGAGGCGCTCCGCCCCCTGGAGATCTACAAGTGGATAATCATTCCGCTGCTGCTGATCCTGGTCATGCTCTACCGTCCCACCGGCCTCATTGCCTTTACCGAATTCAAGCCGCGGGAGTTGATGAGACCGAAAACGACAAAGGGGGGAGAGTAAGGACATGGCACTGCTGCAGGTTGACAACATGACCCACTACTTCGGGGGGCTGCGGGCGGTGCACGACTACAGCCTTGTTCTCGAACCGGGCCACATTGTCGGGCTGATCGGCCCCAACGGTGCCGGTAAGACGACAATCTTCAACCTCATCTCCGGCATCCACACCCCGAGCGAGGGCAATATCGAGCTGGACGGCAAGAACCTCATCGGCCACCACCCCCATGAAATTGCCGCCATGGGACTGGGCCGCACCTTTCAGAACCTGCTTCTCTGGCGCCACATGACCGTCCTGGAGCATGTGAAGATGGCCTGCTACTCACAGCTGGAATACAGCGTCTGGGGGGCATTTTTCGGCTCCCCCCTCTGCCGGCGGGAAGAAAAGAGGATCACGGCCAAGGCCATGCACCTGCTGGAGACCTTCGACGTGGCCGGCTTCAGCACCCAGCTTGCCGTCAGCCTGCCTTACGGAGCCCAACGGCGGGTGGAGATGGCGCGGGCCATGGCAACCAACCCCAGGGTCCTCTTCCTCGACGAACCGACGGCGGGCATGACCCCGGACGAGCTCAACCGAATGATCAACATAATCCGGAAGATCCATGCCGATTTCGAGGTGGCCATCCTGCTCATCGAGCACCGGCTGAAATTTGTCATGGAGCTGTGTGAAAGGATCCAGACCCTGGTTTTCGGCGAGGTCATTGCCGAGGGCAGCCCGGAAGAGATCAGGAACAATCCCGACGTCATCGAGGCCTACCTCGGCCGGGAGGATATCCACTGATGCAGCTCGAAATAAGAAACCTGGATGTTTCCTACGGCAGGATCAGGGCGCTTCACGGCCTGGATTTCTCCATCGACAAAGGGGAGATTGTCTGCATCATCGGGGCCAACGGCGCCGGCAAGAGTACGACGCTGCGCGCCATCTCCCGGCTGCTCCCGCCCCACCGGGATTCGACCATGACCTTCGAGGGGCACAACCTGCTGGAGTTCCAGCCGGACAAGGTTGTCAGCCAACTGGGCATATCGCACGTCCCGGAAGGGCGCCGCCTGTTCGGCAACCTGACGGTCATGGAAAACATGCAGCTCGCCGCCTTTGCCAGGAAGGACCGGGAAAAGATCAAGGAGGACACCGAGCAGGTTTTCTCGATATTTCCGCGCCTCAAGGAACGCGTATCGCAAATGGCCGGCACCCTGAGCGGCGGCGAGCAGCAGATGCTCGCGGTGGGCCGGGCCTACCTCAGCGGCCGGCGGCTGATGCTTCTCGACGACCCATCCATGGGACTGGCCCCCCTCCTGATGCTCTCGATGTTCGAGGCTCTGCGGGAGATTAACCGGCAGGGCACCACCATCCTCCTCGTTGAGCAGAACGCCCGCCTGGCCCTCAAGTTCGCCCAGCGCGCCTATGTTTTGGAAAACGGCCGCCTGGTGCTGGAAGGGTTGTCCTCCGAGCTACTCAACAATCCTGAAGTGCAGAAGGCTTACCTCGGCGGCTGAGAGAACCCGGCAACTCTGTTTCGGATCGGTAGGCTGGAAAAGGCTGCCTGCAGGGAACGCCGGCAGTTGTCAAAGAAGGCTGTCACTCGAAAAAGAGCCTGTCCTAGGTGCACTCGCCGGAATACTTGATATCGGAACCATCCTGCCCCCGGCCCTTGCGCACCACTTTCAGGTACATCCAGGGCAGGGTGAATGACAGTGTCTCCGCGTCGGTTTCATAGGTGATAATATCCTTGTCGTACACCTTGCTCGGTATGCCGTTGACAGTCTTGTTCTGGATGTCGACCTTCAGGTAAATGACCTGGACCATGCTGTTGAAGT
>JAFDCC010000141.1 GCA_019312985.1 Deltaproteobacteria bacterium | reverse complement strand
CTGCCGTTAATCTCTTCGGCGAGGAGGTCCTGGAGGCCGTTGGCGGAAAAGAAACGCTCTTCTTTGAGATAGAGGTTGAGGCCCGAGTTGAGGTAGGCGTAACGCCAGAGCCGTTTTCTGACAAACTGCAGGTCGTAGGTATACTCGCCGAACAGTTCCTCATCGGGGAGAAACTCTATCAGGGTGCCGTTGCGTTCCGTGGTTTCGCCCTTCTCCTCGTTTTTGAGAATGCCCCGCGCAAATTCGGCCATGGCATATTTGCCGTCCCGGAACGAGGTGACGCGGAACTTCCGGGACAGGGCGTTAACCGCCTTGGTGCCGACGCCGTTCAGTCCGACGGAGAACTGGAACACATCGGTGTTGTATTTTGCGCCGGTATTGATCACCGAGACGCATTCCACCAGTTTGCCGAGGGGAATGCCGCGGCCATAGTCCCGCACCGAGGTAAAGCCGTTGTCCTCGATAAGGATATCGATCCTCTTGCCGGACCCCATGATGTACTCATCGACACTGTTGTCGATCACCTCCTTCAGGAGGATATAAATGCCGTCATCCTGGTGGGTGCCGTTACCAAGCCTGCCGATGTACATTCCGGGGCGCAGACGGATGTGCTCCAGGGAGCTGAGGGTCTTTATCTTGCTTTCATCGTATACGTGCGCTGCTTCTGTCATTCCGGTCCCGGACTCCCATGGTTGCTCTGCTGTTTTTGTCCCTGCCGCGCTGCTGAAATCACCCTGGCTAAACACAGCATACAACATATAGACAAATTTTTAAATTTATACACAATATAATGTGTACCTTCAACAAAAAAATAGGGGACAGCGATTAATTGAAAAAATTTGATAAATTCCTGTTATAGTTCACAAACTATCGTGGCTGGAACAAAATTTCGGGCCGCTGGGGAATCTGCGGCCCGGATCCACCTTTTTTGAAGGGTACTGTTTGAAAATGGCGGCAGAAAAAACACAACGGGTTGTCCTGACGATTGCCGGTTCAGACCCTTCGGGCGGGGCCGGTATTCAGGCGGACCTGAAGACTTTTACCGCAATCGGGGTTTACGGCGGCGCGGCGATAACCTCCCTGACCGTGCAGAATACCAGGGGGGTCTTTGCGGTCCACCCCCTTGACCCTGCCCTTGTCAGGGACCAGGTCAGCCGTGTTCTCGACGACCTTGACGTCAGTCACATAAAGATCGGCATGCTCGGTTCCGGCGCTGTGGCGCAAAGCGTCTGCTCTGTTCTGGCGGATTTCCGCGGCGAGATCATCTGCGACCCTGTCCTGGTATCATCCGGCGGCCGGCAGCTCATTGACCCGGAAGGCACTGAAACCGTCCGGGCAGAGCTCCTGAAACTGTGCACCGTGCTCACGCCCAACATCCCGGAGCTGGCGCTTTTAACGGAAGAAGACTGCACGACTGCGGATGCCCTGCCGGCAGCGGCAGAGACGCTGCTGCACCGCTACAGCCGGCTGCGCTCGGTCATTGTGACCGGCGGCCATCGCGAACCGGCAACAGGGCATGTCACCGATTACCTCCTCTCACGGTCGACTGGCGGCGCCGCTGTCAGCTGTGAAAAAAAATCGCACCCGCGGGTCAAAAGCCGCAACACCCACGGAACAGGCTGTACCTTTGCCGCGGCCTTTACCGCCTATCATTTCCTGACCGGGAGCGACCGGGAGGCCTTTCAGCGGGCTGTCGATTTTATGGACGGACTTGTCAGAAAAAGCGCCCGCTTCAGGATCGGCCACGGCACGGGCCCCCTTCTCCACCACCTGGCCTGACGAACGGGATCTCCCCTACTCCATCATCCTGATACTGCCGCAATCAGGACAGATCCAGGTCGGGCCGTTGGTCATGCCCCACCTGTTTTCCTCGAAACAGGCAGGGCAGATCTGGAAACCGCACTGGCAGTTCCAGCAGAACAGCTGCTCTCTGCCGCAGCAGTGGCACTTGAACTTCTTTTTCCTGCCCCGCCTTGTTTTTTTCTTTTTTTCAGCTTCTTTCTTCATGGCGGGCGGTTGCTTCCCTCTCGATGCGGCGATCGGACAAATAATTTCCCGGCACCATCATGGCTTCAACTCCGCGGCGAGCCAGTTCGCATAATCGGTGCCGCCCCTGGTTACCGGAGTCGCGATGATCTCCGGTACTTCGTAGGGGTGCATCTCCCCTATCACTGCTTCCAGTTCAGGAAAGAGGTCGACCCTGCTTTTGATGAAACAGAGATACTCTTCGGCTGAATCCAGTCTCCCCTCCCAGTGAAAATAGCTCGTAACCGGCCCCGCAACCTGGACACAGGCGGCAAGCCGCTTTTCCACGAGAGCTCTGGCAATTCTTTCCGCATCGCTTCTCTGTTCCACCGTTGTCATAACCTGGATGTACTCTTGCATGATCTTTATCCTTTTTTTGGGGGGTATTTCTTTCAAAAAAGTGTCCTTATAATAAGCTGTACTTCCGGGCCGGACCATAGTAAATGTTGGCGAGAACCAACTTTTTTTACAGGTTGAATATGGAGCAGGTTAGGGTTGAATGTTACGCGGGCATGCAGGCGGAGGAACAGCCGCGCCGCTTTTATGTCAACGGCCGCAAAGTCGAGGTGACTGCCATCGTGAAACGGTGGCTGACCCCGGAGGGCAGGTGCTTCGAGGTGAACGGCGATGACGGCTCGACCTGGGTGCTCGAATACAGAAGGGATGGCGGAACGTGGCGTCTTCCGACGATGAAAGGACGATAAGACAGCAGATCATCGACCTGCTTGGGGCCGAAGAGGCAACCCTGCGTGATATTTCCCAGGGTGTCGGTATCCCGGAAAAGGAGGCTGTCGACCACCTGGTTCACATCGAGCGCTCGGTGCGGAGCCAGGGAAAGAAACTCCTTGAAATCCCCTGCTGCTGCCTCTCCTGCGGCTTCGTCTTTGAAAAGCGCCGCCGTTTCACCAAACCGGGACGCTGCCCGCTCTGCAGGAATACCCATATGCAGCCGGCCAGGTTCCACATAGAATAAACGACTGTGAGTCAGGGTCATGGAGTACTGTAATTTCTGTCCGGGGTACTGCTGTTACCGGCTTGAAGGTTCTGTCCTGCTGATTGACTGCGACGACATAAATCGGCTGGCACGCCACTTTGCCATCTCCGACGGGGAGGCGCGGCGGCGTTTCATGGAAAACCGTCACACCTTCAAGGTAAAGGAGGACGGCTCCTGTATCTTCCAGTCCAGGGAGAAGATGGTCAAGCGGTGCACGGTTCACGAGGCCCGGCCGAGGCAGTGCCGCAGCTTTCCTTACAACAGCCCCTGTCCCTACCTGGAAAGGGAAGACCTCCTGAAAAAAATTCAGCCCCGCGTCGAGACTTGCCTGAAAAATTCCTGGCAGCAGAAGGCCGGGAGCTGATTGCCGGGATCCACTGCCATGTTCAGCTACCAGAAAAGCGGGCGCTACTTTGCCCAGGTTGCCACGGGACTGGAAGAGCTCGGCCGGCAAGAACTGCAGCAGCTCGGCGCCCGGGAGGTCAAGTCGGGCTACAGGGGTTTTTACTTTTCCGCGGACAGGGCGACACTCTACCGGATCAATTACTGTGGCCGCATCCTGAGCCGGGTCCTGGCGCCGCTCCTTCGTTTTGACTGCCACTCGGATAAATACCTCTACAAAACCGCTGCCAAAATTGACTGGTTCGCCCTCCTCTCCCTGAAGGAGACCTTTGCCGTCAGGGCCAATGTCTCCCACAGCAATATCAAACACTCGCAGTTTGCGGCCCAGCGTCTCAAGGATGCCATTGTAGACCGTTTCCGGCAGGAGACGGGCAAACGGCCCAGCGTCGACACCAGAGAGCCGGACGTCCTGTTCAACCTCCATATCGGGAACAACCGGGCCACCATCTATCTTGACACCTCGGGTGCTTCGCTTCACCGGCGGGGCTACCGCCTGGAGTCAGTAACCGCCCCCATGCAGGAGATCGTTGCGTCCGCCATTGTCCAGTTGAGCGGCTGGAACGGGAAGCGGCCGCTGGTGGACCCCATGTGCGGCTCCGGCACCATCCTCTGCGAGGCAATGATGCATTACTGCCGGATTCCTGCCGGATACCTGCAGAAGAAATTCGGTTTCACCGCCCTGCCCGATTTTGATGCAGGTACCTGGGCCGGGGTCAAAGCGCAGGCGGAGCGAGGCATCAGGGATTTGCCGGCCGGCCTGATAAGCGGCAGCGACAAGTCAAAGGCGGCCATTGGAGCGGCAAGGGCCAATATCAACTGTTTTCCCCAGGGAGGCAATATCGACCTTCAGGTCCGATCCATCAATTCCATTACGTCCCTGGAGAACAGGGTTATTCTCTCTAACCCGCCTTACGGCCTGCGTCTCGAAACCGATGAAAACATCCGGGATTTCATGAAACAACTCGGCGACTTTTTAAAACAGCGGTGCAGGGGAAGCGAAGCCTACCTGTACTTCGGCAACCGCGACCTGGTAAAAAGTGTCGGCCTGAAGCCATCCTGGAAGAAGGTCCTGCTCAGCGGCGGCCTCGACGGCCGCCTCGTCAAGTACAGTATTTACTGAGATACAACAGCAGTCTGCCGCCATTTTTTCTGACTGACCGGGTGATTGGATTCCTGAAAAATTTTTCTTTTTTTTCTGGGCGAAATAAGGTAATTAGATATAATTACTGTTAAAAAAATTGCCGGGAGAATCCGAATGTCGCCTGATTTTCGTCACGGAGAAAGAAGGAAACATCAACGCTACAAGGT
>JAFDCC010000140.1 GCA_019312985.1 Deltaproteobacteria bacterium | reverse complement strand
GACGATCTGCCACATGCCTTCGATCAGCAGCTGAAGCTGCCTGACATCCTCCTTGCCATAGTTGGTCCTCTTGTTGCCAACCGCTGCGACAGCAACAATCTTTTCCCGGTCAAAAACGGGGATCGCCATGAATCGTTCTATATGGACATGCCCCTCAGGGACCCCTTTTTTCAATGGGGATACGCTGTAATCGTTGACGATCACCGGGCTCCTCTTCCTGACCGCCTCGCCCCAAAGCCCGCTGCCGGCAATATCGAAGACAAGCGGCTTGTCGTGGATCTTGCACTGGCGCATGACACTCCTGGACCATGACAGGACAGACAACTCTGATTCATCATCATTGAGAAAACCCATAAACCCAATTTCACTTTCGGTGAGAGGCAGGGAGGACTCAAGGGCAAATTCGCACACCTCCCTGACAGGCAGTTCCTGCATTTCATAGAGCCTGATGAATAAAGTATGCCGTATCTCATTGAGCCGGATCTGTTCCTCGGCCTTTTTCTGTATCGTGATATTACGGTTGCTGGCCCGCCGGCCCAAAAAGACGTTGTCCTGACCAAATACCGGCTGGCAGGAGTGTGATATCCAGCGCTCCTCTCCTGTTCTCGTTATGATCCGGAAATCGAGGTGGCACACTTCGGAACTCTTAAGGTCATCCTCCAGGTGTTTGACAAACCCCTGCCTGTCGTTTGGATGCATTATGTCGAGGAGCAGGGACGGGTTCTCTTCAAATTCATCAATCCGGTAGCCGGTTATTCTCTCGCAGGAGGGCGAGATATAGTTGAACTTCCCCTCTTCATTGATCCAGTATTCCCAGTCATAGGTAAAATCCGCCACGGTGCGGAACTTTGTTTCACTCTCCCGCAGGGCGGCTTCTGTTTCCTTCCGGTAAGTGATATCCACGGCAATCTGGAGGTGGACGACCCTGCCGTCGAACCACTCTATTGCCCGGTCACGGATGCTGTACCACCTGTTGTTGGAGGTATTCTGCACTTCCCACAGAACGGTTCCGGCCGGCCGGCCTTCCGGGGTGAGAAGCTCGTTGTTCTTGCAGAAATAACACGGCCCCGTCATCCCGGACTGCAGCACCTGCCAGCAGATTTTTCCGGTAATATGGCCAAAGAGTTTTTCGGCGTAGCGGTTGGCAAAAAGGACTTCATAGGATTGCAGGTCGGCGACGTACACAACGGCATCAAGGCTGTCGAGCACCTTGAAGAGCTGGTCCTGCTTCTGCCACAGAAGTTTTTCGATACTCTGGTGCCCGGCAATCTCCTGCTCAAGGCTCTTGATCTTTTTCTGCAGTTCGCTGTAGGTGGTCTTGGCCGTCATACGGTCACCCGGGCCGGCAATGCCCTTCGAGAAGCACCGCGGCCTTTAGGGTTTACAGCAAGAGGCGCACGCCGCAGCTGTTGTTTTACAGACCGGCTCCAGACTTACGCTGCGCTCCTCTTGGTTGAGTATCAGGTATGACGGTAATTGAAAAGCTTTTTTAATTCTTGTCAAGCATATTAGCGTGTTTCATGCCTTCCTTTCGGCCGATACCGGAAGAAGACGACAACCAGCGCCCCGAAGAAATCGGCGGCCACATCCCAGGCACTGACTACCCTCCCCGGGATAAAAGACTGGTGATACTCGTCGCTTATGCCGTACAGGAGGCAGAATAGCAGCACCATAATAGCGCCACCTTTCCGCCGCGAATCACCTATAAAGGGGTGCAGGGCAAAGAGGACCGAAGCGGCGAGAATAGCGTAGGCAAAAGCATGGGCCAGCTTGTCGCCACCGGCAAAATGCGGCAGTTCAATGATCTCATAGGGTTGGTGGGAAAGAAAAAAAATGACCGCCATGATAACGGTCACCGGAATGAAACGCAGAATAAGTAGCAAAACAGATGCTGACCGGGAACGGCTCTTCTATCCCGGCTGGCCTGAGTCTATATGGACGCTTTCCAGCAGTTCGGGAGAGTATTTCTTCTTGATGCGCTTCATGGCTCCTGATATCTCTGCTGCCGGGTAGTTATCAAAGGTTTGTACCGTTTTATCCTTATAGGCCGTCAGGACAAACTGGTTGTCTTTTATCGCAAAGGTGTGGGACCAGTTGACTTCAATGGTTTCTTGACTCTCCTTGAGATCGACGGGCAAACTTTCGCCGCCGGCAGCCACCTGCATGGCATCGGATTCGGTCACTTCAAGAAGCCACGCATCCCCCGCGGGGATGGCAACAAGGACAAAAACACCCAGTTCAAGAAGCTTTTGTTCTCCCTGTGCTGCTGCCTCCTGAATCTGGCTGATCACCTGCTGCAGGGAAATGCGGGCCTGCTGCACCTGTGTCCGACTTGCTGGTTGCTCCTGCTCCTTCCGAAGGCAGCAGCGCTTGAATTTTATACCGCTGCCGCAGGGACATGGCTCGTTCCTGCCAACCTTACCCATGGGACTCTCCTTTTATGAAAAAAACACAGTTTCAGTAAAAATTATTTAAAAAAAAACACATCTCAGCTGGACGAAAATCAGCACCCTTGACTGAACATATCGCGGCCCAAATTGCAATCCTAAATTTCAAAATTCTGGTTCGTCTTTTCCGGTTATTTTTTGAAAAAACGGGAGATAATGGAGATAAT
>JAFDCC010000139.1 GCA_019312985.1 Deltaproteobacteria bacterium | reverse complement strand
CTTTCCAGGACCTTGCGGACGGTAAGGAGGATTTCATCGAACTGGACAGGTTTTGAGAGGTAGTCGTCGGCGCCCTTGCGGATGCATTCAAGGGCGGTTTCCAGCTCGGCCATGCCGGTCAGCATGACTATGGCAACCCCCGGGTAGGCGCTGACAATTTCAGGAAGGAGGCTGAGGCCGTCAATGTCGGGCAGGCCGATATCGAGCAGCACCAGGGCGACATTGGTCGACCCCAGAAGTTTTCTGCACTGTTCACCGTCGGCCGCTTCCGCAACCGGCAGGTTATGGGATTCGAGAAAGGCGCGCAGCGGCTCCCGGATAAAGGCGTCATCATCGACAATGGCAACCACCTCGTCCGGACCGAGGAGATTGTCAGGGGTGAGGGAGATGTGGTTTAAACCGGGGACCGATTCAAGCATGGGTGGTAACCGTTGGCGTCATTTTCTGTTCAGGGCGCCTCCGTCCATGGCGGAGACAAATTCTCCGGCCGCCGGGCAGCTGCCAGGCCCGTTCAGCACATTATCTGCCTTTGCGCATACGCCGAGTCCTTTTAATAACCTCCGGCCCGGCAATCTGTCAAGAAAACTGTCCTGCCGCAGGGAGCTGCCGCCCCCTGTTACGGCTTGCATTATGGGTGGATTCTCTATACAGTGCCAGTCGCCATTGCACGAAAGAGAATACTCAGGGCCAACAGCAGAAGACAACGGCCCGGCCCAGGTGTGTCCCATGACCGACATTTATGAGCAGACGCGGGAGATCTTCAGGCCGGCCGGCCTCCTGTCGAAAAGGCTTCCCGGCTATGAACCACGTGAAAGCCAGCTTTCGATGGCGCTGGCGGTGGCGCATGGATTCGAGGGCGGCAAACTCGTCGTCGAGGCGGAAACCGGCATCGGCAAAACCCTGGCCTACCTCATTCCGGCCGTTTTGAGCCGCCAGAAGGTCGTGGTCTCCACGAACACCCTGAACCTGCAGGAGCAGATCCTCGAAAGCGAGATTCCCTTTATCCTGGAGCACATTGACCCGGAACTTTCCGCCCTCTGCGTCAAGGGACGCCAGAACTATCTCTGCCTTTACCGCTGGGAGCAATTTGTTGCCCAACCGGCAGGCGGGGTCATTGGCGGCAGCGAAACAACGGCGAGGATCAGTGCGTGGCTCAACGAAACCGAAACCGGGGACCGGGCCGAACTCGACTGGCTCGAGGACAGCTCCCCCCTTTGGCGCGAGATAAGCACAGCCGCCGGTCAGTGCCTGGGGAACAGGTGCCCGAAGGAGAAGGAATGCTTTATCACCGGGCTGCGGCGGAAGGCGGCTGCGGCCCGGCTCCTCATCGTCAACCATCATCTTTTCTTCTCGGACCTGGCCCTTCGCCGGGAAGGGCACGGCGAGGTCCTGCCCCGCTATGAATCGGTTATCTTTGACGAGGCGCACCACCTGGAAAACGTGGCGACCAGTTTTTTCGGCTTTTCGGTGAGTCACCTCCAGGTCGTCGACCTGGCAAATGACATCGTTCTTGCCGCCAGTGCACTGCCGGAAAAAAGGCAGGAGCGGATGAAGCGTGGGGCAACAGCCCTCCAACGCGGCGCCGAGCAGTTTGCCGCCTATTTCCCGGTCCGGTCGGGGAAATTTCCCCTGCAGCCCCTTGTCGACCAAAAGCCCGGTTGGGAAAAGGCGGTGCAAAGCCTCTCGGAGAGGCTCTCCGGCCTCGAGGGAAAACTGCTCTCCCATACCGCCGAAGGGGAAGTGTGGCAGGCCCTGGCGACCCGCTGCGGGGAACTGCAGGCCCGGCTCCTTGCCGCGGCCGGCCTCCTGGAAATGTACGGGGAGGAGAGTTATATCCGCTGGTACGAACGGCGCGAGAAAAGCGTTGCCCTTTCCGTTTCCCCAATAGATATTGCCCTTGAACTCAATGATGCCCTTTACCCCTATGTCCGGAGCGTTATTTTTACCTCCGGCACCCTGACGGTGGGGGGGGACTTCTCCTACTTCCTCGGCCGCCTCGGTCTGGACCGGGACACGGACACTCTTTCGCTTGCCTCGCCTTTTGACTATGGCGGCCGGACCCTGCTCTACGTCCCGCCCCACACCGCCGCCGCACCCTTTCCACTGCCGAACGAGGAAACATTCGCGCGGGCCATCCAGCAGGAGATTTACCGGCTCCTCCTGGCCTCGGGCGGCCGGGCCCTGGTGCTGTTCACAAGCATCAACAGCATGCACCGGACCCATGACTTCCTGGCCGGCCGGCTCCAGTACCCGGTTCTCATGCAGGGCCAGGCACCCCGCAGCAGGCTGCTGGAATCCTTCCAGCGCCGGACCGATTCCGTCCTCCTCGCCGTAGCCAGTTTCTGGGAAGGGATAAACGTCCCGGGCGAATCACTGAGCTGTGTTATCATAGATAAATTACCCTTTGAAGTACCCGATGACCCTGTTATCATGGCACGGATGAACCGGATCCGGGAGGAAGGCGGCAACCCCTTCATTGATTTTCAGCTGCCGCGGGCCATCCTGGCGCTGCGGCAGGGGGTCGGCCGGCTCATGCGCACCACGACGGACCGGGGGCTCCTGGCAATTCTTGATGTCCGGCTGTTTGTCAAACAGTACGGCCGGATGTTTTTGAAAAGCCTGCCCCCGAGCCCTGTTACCAGGGATATTGCCGCGGTGGCCTCTTTTTTTGCCCCGGAAAAGTAACCGCACATGTTTTGCAAGGAAGGTATGGTGTGGAAAACAATATCCTGCTCGCCCGGCTGAAACCGGAAATTGACTCCATTGACGAGGCCATGCGCCGGGATCTCCAGGAGCTTGCGGCCAACAACCTGATCGCTCCCGGGCTGGCCGAGGTGCTGCAGCACGCCCTGTTCAACGGCGGCAAGCGGTTCCGGCCCCTGCTCTGCGTCCTTGCGGCCGGGCTCTGCGGCAGAAGGGGCGAAGACCTTTACCGCCTGGCCATCGCCTTTGAGTACCTGCACGTTGCCACCCTGCTGCACGATGATGTCATAGACCACGCCGAGACGCGGCGGGGCCGGCCCCCGGTCAGTTGCCTCTTCGGCCTTGCCCCGGCAATCCTGGCCGGCGACTTTCTCCATGCCCGCTCCATGTTCCTTGTCGGCACCATCGGTGGCAGAGAGTGCCTGGAAATCCTCTGCCGGGCCACCGAGGCCATGGTTGCCGGCGAATTCCTCCAGCTTGCCAACGCCGAGAACTTCAACCAGCTGGAGGATGACTACTTTGCCGTGATCAACGGCAAAACCGCCCTTTTTATCGGGGCCGTCTGCGAGTGCGGCGCCATTTTTTCCCGGGCCGACAAAGAGGAAAGAGAGGCGCTGCAGACCTATGGCAGCTGCCTCGGCCGGGCCTTTCAGATTCAGGACGATCTGCTCGATTACCTCGGCGACCCGGCCAGGACCGGAAAGGTCGTCGGCAACGATTTCTGCGAGGGAAAAATGACACTGCCGCTCATTCATGCCCTCAACAACTGCAACAGCCGGGAAAAGAAATTTCTCCTGGACCTCCTCATGGGGGAAAAAGAGCAGCGGTGCGACTGGCTCGGGGAAGCGAGGGATATCATAGGTGCTGCCCACGGCTTCGATTACAGCCGCCGGGTGGCGCAGCAGCTGACGGCAACAGCGATCGGCTCCCTGGACATTTTTTCCGACAGGGGCAACGAAGAGATCGTGGCCAGCCTGGCCGGGCTGGCCGCCTACGTTCTGCGCCGGGACAAGTAGCGCTTTCCTGATGCCACCCTCTGCACCGACGACGCCCATGGCCGCAACACGGAAGATAAAACCCGCAGCAAAGCGGAAAAAGGGCGGCAGCAGGCAGAAGAGAAAATTGCCAAGCCCGGTGCGGCGCTGGTCCCTGCCGCTTTTGCTCTTCCTGCTTCTCTGTTTCAGCCTTGCCGCCACCTTTTATCTCGTCTTTCTCTACATCCCGCCCCCGCCTGTTTACTAGGACCTGCTGCCCTTGTCCCCGGACCGTGCCGCTCTGCAGCAGAATACTGGCATCGCCATAAAAAAATTGCCCTCGGGCCGAGTTTACCCTTGTGCATCGGTGCTGCAAAAAATAGAATAGGACCAGCTGCAGCAGGCAGGCCGCTCCACCTGCCCGTCTCATTTCCCACACCTTCAGCGGCAGGGGGTGCGGCAGCAGAATCACGACCTCATCAGAGTATGCTATGCCCATATACAAGCGCCAGGATATCCCCAAACTGCTCGACGCAATAGCGCAGGGCACGGCTGCGCAGGTCTATCTCGTCGTCGGCGAGCGCTACCTCAATAGGAACGCGGCCGGGGAACTCATCGACCGGCTTCTGCCGCAGAAGGAGAGCCAGGCCACCAACCTGCAACAGATAGACGGCGACCGGGAAGACGTGAACCGAACCCTCAACCTCCTGAAGTCGTTCAGCCTTTTTAAAGGGCGCCAGGTGTTCCGGGTAACCGACACTAGGCTTTTCTATTCCAAGGGAGTGGCCAGGAATCTCTGGGACAAGGCCTGCGAAAAAAACGCGGCCGCGGAACCGGGGCCGGCCCTGCGCTACCTCCTGCAGATGCTCAGCCTTGCCGCCGTCTCCCCCCGCGAGATCGCGGAAGAGGATATCGGTTCTCTCTCCGGCGCCCGCTGGCAGGCCCTTTTCGGTTTCAGCCGGCCGGAGGAGAGTCTATCCTGGGCCCAGGACCTCCTGGCCGGTCTTGACCCTGACGCCGCATCCGAAAAAGGGGGGGAGGGCGACGCCGCCACCCGGTACACAGAGGCCTTCGAGGCCGGCATCCCGCCGAACAACATCCTCGTTCTTCTCGCCGAGGCGGTGGACAAGCGGAAACGGTTCTACAAGTATATCCAGCAGCACGGCGTCATCCTCGACCTGACGGTCGACCCCGGCAGTTCAAAAGCGGCAAAAAAGGACCAGGAAGCGGTGCTCAAGGAACTGCTCCATTCGACCCTGGCAGAGGACGGCAAGAAGATCGAGCCGCAGACTGTTGATGTTTTCCTCGAACGGGTGGGGTTTCACCCCGCAGCCGTGGTCATGGAGGCCGAGAAGCTGGCGCTTTACGTCGGCGACCGGCCCCGCATCACGCGGGAGGATGTCGACGCCGTCATTGGCCGCACCCGGGAAGAGGCGCTCTTTGAGCTTACCGAGGCGGTGACTGCCGGCAAGATCGAAGCCGGCCTGGGCATCCTCGCCCACCTTCAGGCAGGCGGCGTTCACCCCCTTGCCATCCTGGCGACGCTCCGAAACCATTATAAAAAATTGTTGATAGTCCGCGCCCTGCAGGATTTACCCACCCCCGCCTACTCGAAATCCTTCTCCTTTCCCGTTTTTCAGAAAAAGTATCTGCCGCAGCTGAAGGAGGGACGGGAGGAGTGGAACAGCCTGCTCTGGAAGGGCCACCCCTACGGCCTTTACATGCTCTTCCGCCAGGCGTCCAGTTTCACCTGCAGCAACCTGCAGGAGGGGCTGCAGGAGGTGCTCACCGCAGAATACCGCATGAAGGGCTCGCCGCTTGACAACCGCCTGATCATGGACAACCTGCTTTTCAACCTCGTAGGCTATGAAGCGGCGGCGGGGCACCGGCCATGAGCAGGCATTGGAACGAGTCGGAAGGATGGACGGAAACCGACCGGAAGCCGGAGGTCAGGGAGCCGCCCCTCTACAAGGTCCTGCTGCACAATGACGACTACACCTCCATGGAGTTTGTCGTCCTGGTCCTTGAAAAAGTCTTTAGCAAGAGTATCCCGGAGGCGACGCGGATCATGCTCAATGTCCACCACCAGGGCATCGGCATTGCCGGGGTCTTCCCCAAGGAGGTCGCGGAAACAAAGGTGGCCATTGTCCATGACCTGGCGCAGAAAAACGAGTATCCCCTTCGCTGCTCCATTGAAAAGGTCTGACCGCAGAGACGGGGTGCCGGCGGGGAAATTAAGATTTTTTTGATCATCCGCGTGGCCGATAAGGGCTTTGTGTCTTACATTTAGAATGAGAAAAAGATTACTCTTCACAGGAAAAACAACATGTTCAGTCAGAAACTCGAATTGGCACTGGTCAAAGCGGTGCGCGAAGCCAAGAGCCACCGGCACGAATTTGTCACGGTGGAACACCTTCTCTACGGCATCCTGCAGGATGATCTCATCACCCGCATAATCAGCCAGTGCGGCGGCAGTCTGCCAAACCTCAGAAAAAGGCTGCAGACCTTTTTTGACGGCGAACTGCCGACCCGGAAACCCACCGATACGAACGACCCGATCCAGACGCTCGGCTTCAACCGCGTCCTGCAGCGCGCCATCGGCCACGTACAGAGCTGCGGCAAGAAAGAGGTGGATTCCGGTGACGTCCTGGTGGCAATTTTTTCGGAGGAGGATTCCCATGCCGTCTACTTTCTGAGCTCTGAAGGGCTGGACCGCATGACCGTGGTGGAATATGTATCCCACGGCCTGCCGGAAGACCTGGAATCGGATGCCTGGCAGGGCAAGAAGCAGAAGAAAGCGGACAGGGAGAACGAACTTGACAGGTACACGGTCAACTTCGCGGCGCGGGCAAAGGCCGGGCTGATCGACCCCCTCATCGGCCGCGAGCGCGAGCTGGAGCGCATCATGCAGGTTCTCTGCCGGCGACGGAAGAACAACCCTCTGCTGGTCGGCGAACCGGGGGTCGGCAAGACCGCCATCGCCGAGGGATTGGCGCTGCGCATCCACAAAGGCAACATCCCCGAGGTCCTTGAGGATGTCGAAATCCGTTTGCTCGACATGGGATCCCTGCTGGCCGGTACCAAGTACCGCGGCGATTTTGAGAAGCGCCTTAAGGCCGTGATCGACGGCATGGAAAAGAAAGGCGACAAGGCCATCCTTTTTATAGACGAAATCCACACCATTGTCGGCGCCGGCGCGACAAGCGGCGGCAGCCTCGATGCCTCGAACCTGCTGAAGCCGGCCCTGCAGGCCGGGACATTGCGCTGTATCGGTTCGACAACCTACGAGGAGAACAGGAACCATATAGAAAAGGACCGCGCCCTCTCGCGGCGCTTTCAGAAAATCGACATCGAGGAGCCGACCGTTCAGGAAACGGTCGATATCCTCACCGGCCTCAAGCCCCGCTACGAGGAGCACCACGCCATCCGCTACAGTGGAGCGGCGATCCAGGCGACGGCCAGACTGGCGGACCGCTACATCAACGACCGCTACCTGCCGGACAAGGCCATCGACATCCTCGACGAGGTGGGGGCGGCCTTCCGGCTGACGGCCACCGGCCGGAAGCGGCGAAACGTCACGGTGCGGGACGTCGAGTCCGTCGTCTCGCGGATGGCGAGAATTCCGGCCAAGAGCAGCTCGCGCTCGGAAATCAGGCAGCTGAAAAACCTGGCGCCGCAGCTCAAAAAGGCCATATTCGGCCAGGACCATGCCATCACGGCCCTTGCCGGGGCGATCAAGCGCTCCCGCGCCGGCCTGGCCCAGCCGGACACCCCCACAGGCTCCTTCCTCTTTGCCGGCCCGACCGGGGTGGGCAAGACAGAGGTGGCGCGGCAGCTGGCAGCATCCCTTGGCGTCCACTTCCAGCGCTTCGACATGAGCGAGGACATGGACAAGCACGCCGTCGCCCGGCTCATCGGCGCGCCCCCGGGCTACGTCGGCTTTGACCAGGGAGGGATGCTCACCGACGCCATCCGCAAACGCCCCTCCTCGGTCCTGCTCCTCGACGAGATCGACAAATCGCACCCGGATATCTTCAGCATCTTGCTGCAGGTCATGGACCACTCGACTCTCACCGACAATACCGGCAGGCGGGCCGATTTCCGCAATGTCATCCTTATCATGACGACCAACGCCGGGGCGCGCGAGCTGACGGAGCGGGCCATCGGCTTCATGGCCGACAAAAAGGACGGGGCGCAGAAGGCGCTGCAGAACCTTTTCGCCCCCGAGTTCCGCAACCGCCTCGACGCG
>JAFDCC010000138.1 GCA_019312985.1 Deltaproteobacteria bacterium | reverse complement strand
TGACGGCAGTATCATCCCGGATTCTTCAATTTGTTGCCTAAAAGCCCTGAACTCGACAATATAGTTCCAGGGGTGCGCATTTGCTACAAATTCCATTGTGCCAATGGCATATTTTTTCATGTACAGAAGAGTCTGTAAAGGCAGGAAAGCAAGACGCCAACCCCACGGATTCACAAAACAAACCAGAACCATACCCGTCAAAGTCACGCCCAGGCGGTAAATTGCTGTTCCGCAGACAGTAGAGTTCTGGCTCCGGTTGACCTGCATTCCGCTCTTGAAAAAGGCAAATAAATATTCCACCAATACAGCACCTGTAACAGCCAATCCCAAAAGAAAGTAACTGTGAAGATTAACAAATACGAACTGGATGGCGACCATTCCGGCGACCCAGCTCCAGGAAGGTGATGACGGCCTGCCGCTTTGGATTGTCACCTTCGAGAGCATTATATATTGACCAAGGAGGCAGAGATATCCGAACAACTCAGGCCTCAGGTCCAGACGGGCATTTATCGTTACCCCTACAAGTAGAAGTGCTGGAGGTATTAACAGAGAAGAAACCTTGCTTCTTTTCATTGCAGCGGTCAACAAAACGAACAAACCTGCAACGAGAATGAGCCGCAGCACGTTTAGCCCCATTATACCCCCCAGCCGCCAGGCACCGTAAATCACTACCTGGCTCAGCCAGTTTGCATTCGGGAAACGGTATCGTCCCTGATCGTCATACCAGTTGCCCGGCCCGGGTTCCGGCCGCTCAGACTCAGGTATTCCTGGCGATGGAAGGGTATAAATAAAGGGGGTATGGTCTACTATTTTTCCAGATTCAAAAAATGTCTCCCCGAATGCCAGATGATAACCAAGGTCATTGGAGGTCAGTTGCCTTACCCCTAAAAGCACAAGCACAAGCAAAGAACACCAAAGAGGCAGGGTGCTAAAAAGCAATTTATAGATGGATTGCCCTGGAGTTGAACTCGTTTTATTCATACGGGGTTTTATAGTGAAGACCTCACTTAAATGTCAACTTGAACATTGGTTTATTATGGCCAGTGTCTAAACAGTAAAACCCGGGCCATACTTCAACCAGTAATCATAGTCTGGCCTGCTGACAAAGCTTTCCTGTCACTCTTATCATTCCAGCGTTAAGGCAAAATATAAACTTTTGCGCTGATCGGAATACAATGATTTACTTGCAGAAACTTTCTTTCTGATTTGGCAGCCCCCTGGTTTTCCCGCTTTATCATGACAATGTCCAATGCAGAACACCGGAGCACGGTTCTGACATGTTGCCGGCGCCGTGTTTTTTTTGACTGGCTTTCGTGAAAGGTTTATAGTGGAAACGCCCTTTGCAACCGGTTTCAATAGGATATTCCATGGACGACACCCGGCAATCCTCCGATTTCTTCATCTGCCCGTCGACGAAGAAATATTTCCAGGAGTGGCGCGCCAGCAACAACAGTACACTGTGGGATTTCATCCACGGCTATATCTACGGCCGCTGGCCCTATACCTATATCGGCGTCGCCAAGGGGCGCCACCCCCTGGCAAAGCTTCTCGGCCCCCTTTTCAGAATTGTTTCCTCCCTCTTTCCCAAAACAAAGCCAGATAACGGCAGGATCACCTTTGCCGACGGCTATCACGGCAAGGTCATGCCCCTGGACAGGGCAAGCAGACTGGTCACGATCAATAAGCCCCTGGCGATGCCGGACCTGGAGCAGGTTATCCCCTACCGGCGGGCCAGGGCCCTTATCCTCAAAAACCCGGACCAGATTGCCGCCCTGCAATGCCCCTGCCGGGCTGCCCGGGATACCCCCTGCCTGCCCGACGACGTCTGCCTGATAATCGGCGAGCCGTTTGCCGGCTTCATTGCCGAACATCATCCTGAAAAAGCCAGGCGCATCACCCCGGAGGAGGCCGTGACCATCCTGGAACAGGAAGAGGAGCGCGGCCACGTGCACCACGCCTTTTTCAAGGACGCCATGCTGGACCGTTTCTATGCCATCTGCAACTGCTGCGCCTGCTGCTGCGGCGCCATGAGCGCCCACAGAAACGGCACCCCCATGCTCGCCTCCTCGGGCTACGTCTCGGTGGTCGACCATGACCTCTGCGCCGGCTGCTCCACCTGTGAGGCATTCTGCCAGTTCGGCGCCATCAGCATGGCAGAGGGGCAGGCCGAGGTCGATTATGAAAAATGCATGGGATGCGGTGTCTGCGTATCGAAGTGTGAACTGGGAGCGGCCAGCCTCCAGCGTGACCCGGGGAAGGGAGAGCCGCTTGATATCCTTGCCCTGCAGGAAGGGAAAACGGCACCACTAACGGCGGCCTGAAGCAGCCCGGCTCCTCAAAAAACTAGGGGCTTTCAGCCGCCTCGCCTTCGGGCTTCAGGGTAAAGGCAAACCCCTTGTTGTTGGCCCAGACCCGGTATCGGTTGATATCGCCTTTCGGGCGGTAGCGCGTGACCCCGCCGGTCAGTTCTATCTTTTCCGGGTAACGGACGAGCAGCTCGGAAGCAACCGTGTTTTTCCGGTCCAGAGATACAGCCCGCCGGGCATCCTCGCGGGCCAGCTGGTGTTTGCCGACCTGGGCATAAGCCTCCATCCTGATATTGTAGGATTCAGAGGTATTGGGAGCAAGCTTGACGATCTCGGTACCGTCCGCGATGGCCTGGTCCAGTTTGCCGAGAACCAGGTAGGTCACCCCGCGCAGCCTGTAGGCCTCCAGCGATGGATTTATGGCAATGGCAGCGGAAAAATCCTCTTCGGCAATGGCGTAGGCCCCCTTTTCAAAGTACATCTCGCCCCGGCGCAGGTACCCGTCATGGCTCGGCCGCATCTTGATGGAGACGCTGAAGTCCTTGATGGCCGCTTCTATCTGCCGCTGTTGCCTGTATACCATGCCGCGCAGGAGGTAAAACTTGTACTTCATGTCGGCCGGGCTTTTGTTGATGGCATCGGTGTATTCCTCGACCCCGGCTCCTGAAACCGGTGCGGCGAGGAGCAGCGAAAGCAGCAGAACGGGGAAGGCAAGCAGTTTTTTCATCTCTCTTTTTATCTCTTTTTTTCACTGCCGGATTTGCAGGAG
>JAFDCC010000137.1 GCA_019312985.1 Deltaproteobacteria bacterium | reverse complement strand
GGCGGTCTACTTTCTGCACCGTGACTTCCAGAGCCGCAACCTCATGGTTACTGCCGGGGAGATCAGGATCATCGACTTTCAGGGGGGAAGGCTCGGCCCCCTGGGCTATGACCTGGCCTCCCTGCTCATCGACCCCTATGCCGGAATACCGGCAGGGTTGCAGCAGCGTCTGCTCGAGCACTACCTGGAACAGCTCTGCACCTACGGCCTTGACGACCGCGCCTTTCTCAAGGGCTACAAAAGCCTGGCCCTGCAGCGCAACCTCCAGATCCTGGGCGCCTTTGCCTTTCTGGCAGAGAGAAAGCAGAAATCCTTTTTCCGGCAGTTCATTCCGCCGGCAGCCCGTTCCCTGCAGCAGCTGCTTGCCGGCCCGGATGGTGACAACTATCCCGAGCTTCGGCGCCTGAGCGAAAAAATTATCGAAATCCTGGAAAGGCAGCCATGAGGACGGCCGCTTTCTGCAGAGATTTGCGAAATAGATTACATTTGTGAAGATGAGTGAAATAAAAACATACCACGGGAAACCGGGCAGGCTGGAAGCTCCCATTGTCGCCCTGATCGGCAGGCCGAACGCCGGAAAGTCGACCCTGTTCAACCGCATTACCAAATCCCGCAAGGCCATTGTCGACCCGACCCCGGGCGTGACCCGCGACCGGCAGTACGAACGGGTCGACTGGGAGGAGCGCAGCTTTATTCTCGTTGATACCGGCGGCATAGAAAAACCGGGCCGGCCGGAGAAGGACGGAGATGTCATGGCCGGCTCCATCCAGGAGCAGACGCTGCAGGCCGTTGCCGAGGCGGATGTCCTCCTCTTTCTTCTGGACGGCAGGGAGGGCGTCACACCGGCCGATTTTGAGGTCACGGCCCTGCTCCGCAAGAGCGACAAACCGGTCTACTTTGTCGTCAACAAGATCGACGGCGAAGAGCTGGAGCCTACCCTGCTGCCGCCCTTTTACGAACTGGGAATAGAGCTGCTCTGGCCCATCTCGGCCGAGCACGGCTACGGGGTCCGGACGCTGCTGGACGACCTTGCCGGCCGGTTGCCGCAGCGGCAGGAAAGCGCGCTGCAGCACGACGATGTAATCCGCATCGCCGTTTTCGGCAGGCCAAACGTCGGAAAATCATCCCTGGTGAACCGGCTGCTCGGGGAAGAACGCATGGTGGTTTCGGATATTCCCGGCACCACCCGGGACTCCATCGATACGGTACTGACGGTAAACAGCAGAAATTACCTGCTGATCGACACGGCCGGCATCAGGCGCAAGGGCAAAGTCCGGGAAAAGCTTGAAAAGTTCAGCATCATCAAGGCCCTTGCCGCCCTGGAGCGATGTGATGTCGCCCTCATCCTGATCAGCGCCGAGGAGGGCATTACCGAGCAGGACAGCAGGGTGATCGGCTACACCCAGGAGCAGGGCAAAGGGTGCATTCTCGTGGTCAACAAGTGGGACCTGGTCACGGCCGAGCCGGCGGCCCAAAAAAGGATAATGGCTGAAGTCGCAATGGCGACGCAGTTTGTCTCCTTTGCCCCTGTCCTGTCCCTTTCCGCCCTGACCGGACGGGGAGTGAAAAAGCTCCTGCCAACCGTTGCCGCCGTCCACGAACAGTTCTGCCGCACCTTTCCCACCAACCGGCTCAACCGGCTCCTCCGGGCTGCGGTGGAGGCACACTCCCCCTCACTGCACCGGGGCCGCCGCATAAAGCTTCTCTACACCACCCAGATTGCGAGCCGGCCGCCCACCTTTGCCATTGTCACCAACTACCCCAAAGAAATCCACTTCTCCTACCACCGTTACCTGGTCAACAGTTTCCGCAAGGGGTTGGGACTTGATAAAACCCCTGTCAAAATCGTCTTCCGGGAACGGAAACGGCGAACGATAAGCTTCTGAGAGCCGTTACCCGACCCGGAACCGTGCCTGCAACGCGAGGCTGATTTAGTTCCCTCCTGCTGCGGCCCGCCCCATGAAGTCAAGCCAGATCGGCGCCGCCACCCGGCCGCCGGAACCGTCTTTTCCGAGGGTATAGTTGCGGTCATAACCGACCCAGACGCCGGCAAGCAGGTCGCCAGCATAGCCGATGAACCAGGCATCAATATTGTTGTCCGTGGTGCCGGTCTTGCCGGCGGCCCCCTGTCGCAGGCCCGCCGCCCTCCGGCCCGTGCCCCGGCTTATGACCTCCTGCAGCATCCGGTCCATCCGGGCGGCGGTTTTCTCCGACATGGCCGCCACCTTTTGCGGCGAATTTTCCTCAAGGATATTGCCGTGCCGGTCAACGATCCTGTCGATGAAGAGCGGCGGGCTGTAACGCCCCCGGTTGGCAAAGGCGCTGTAGGCTGCGGTCATTTCCAGAAGCGAGACGCCGGAAGAACCCAGGGCCAGGGTCAGGTCTGTTTTCAGGGCAGAGCGGATGCCAAGTTTCGCCGCCATGCTGACCGCCCGCTCAATGCCGATTTCCTGCAGAAGCCTGACGGCCACTATGTTGCGGGAATGGACAAGGCCATCGGCAAGCGTCGTCGGGCCGTTATAGCTGTTGTCAAAATTCTTCGGCTCCCAGGGGGTGCTGCGGCTTGCGCCCGGCAGGGTCAACGCCTCGTCGAGAAGGATCGAATCGGGCCGGAAACCGTGTTCCAGGGCAGCGGCAAAAACGACGGGCTTGAAGACGGAACCCGGCTGCCGCCGTGCCTGGAGAGCCCGGTCAAACTGGCTTTCGGCAAAAGAAGTACCGCCGACCACGGCCCGCACCCTGCCTGTCCGGGGCTCCATCACCACCATGGAACCCTGGACCGCCTGCCCCTCCTGCGTCGGAAAAGGCCGGGCCGCCAACCCCCGCCGCACCGCGGCGGCGGCCTCCTGCTGCAGCCTGCGATCAAGGAAGGTGTAAATGGTGAGGCCGCCGGTGGCCAGCATCTCCTGCCCATATTTTTCCCGGACGTAATTCTGCACCTGCTGGAGGTAGTATGCCGCGCCGGGAAAGACTGGTTCGGGGGCGCGCTCCAGTGCCAGGGGCTCATCATGGGCCCGGCGGGCTGCTTCCGGCGTAATGTAGCCCTCCTCTGCCATCCTGTTCAGCACATAAGCCTGCCGCTTTCTGGCTGATGGCATGTCCCGAAACGGGGAATAGCGGCTGGGCGCCTGGGGCAGGCCGGCCAGCAGCGCCATCTGGCCCAGGCTCAGCCGTTGCACCGGTTTGTTGAAATAGGTGCGGGCCGCCGCCGCCACCCCGTGGGCCCCCTCCCCCAGGTATATCTGGTTCAGGTAGATGGCGAGGATCTCATCCTTGCTCAGCATCGAGTCAATACGGTAGGCAAGGATCGCTTCCCTGATCTTGCGGGAATAAATCTTTTTACGCGACAGCAGCAGGGAGCGGGTCACCTGCTGCGTAATGGTGCTGCCGCCCTGGGCCCTTGCCCCGGCCCGGATATTCCGGAAAAGGGCCCGGAAGACGGACAGGAGATCGACCCCGGGATGCCCGTAAAAACGGGCGTCCTCCGCCGCCACAAAGGCCTGCGGCAGCAGCGGCCCCATCGTATCGAGGGAGACGACCCTCCGGTTCTCCTGAAAGATCTCCGCCGCCACCTCCCGGTCAGCGGCAAGGATTCTTGTCGTCATCTTCGGGGCGTAATCGTGGATCGACTGGATCCTCGGAACGTCAAGCAGGGCAAAAAGGGCGAGGACCAGGCCGGCAAAAAGGGTGAGGAGAGCGGCGAGGAACAGGAGGAACGAGATGCAGTGGAGGTGGTTCCAGGACGATCGCTTCTTCCCGGCCCGGTTCCCCCTGTTCCTGCCGGCAGAGTCCGTGCTGCCGGATGCCGGCGCTTTTTTCCTGTTGCTCTGGGACGGGCTCTTTTGTGCCATTGCCGCTAAACTTGTAAGGTCAAAATTTGTGGTGTAATGTTACGTGCTGCGGTTTATTTACCGCATGCCGTTCCGGAATACAAACAACAATCATAATCCTCTGCCCGGAGACCCCGTGTCCAGAATTAAAATTCTCTCAGAACACCTCGCCAACCAGATAGCCGCCGGCGAGGTGATTGAACGCCCGGCCTCCGTGGTGAAGGAACTCCTGGAAAATGCCATAGATGCCGGGGCCGGGCAAGTGCAGATCGAAGTCGAGGGCAGCGGCACAAAGCTTATCAGGGTCGTTGATGACGGCACCGGCATGGGGCCCGATGACGCGCTTCTCTGCCTCGAGCGCCATGCCACGAGCAAACTGACGGAAGCACCCGGCAGTGCCGGGAGCAGGCTCGATGCCATCAAAAGCCTCGGTTTCAGGGGCGAGGCCATACCGAGCATTGCCTCGGTGGCCAGGATGACGATTACCACCCGGAGCGCAAACGAGGTGCTGGGGACCCGTGTCGAGGTGCGCTACGGCAGGCTGTTGAAGGTCCACGAGACCGGCTGCAACAGGGGGACGGTGCTGGAGGTGCGCGACCTGTTCGGCAACCTGCCGGCCCGGAAAAAATTTTTGAAGAGCAGCCGCACCGAACTGTTTCATATTGAGGAAATCATAAAAAACTATGCCCTTGCCCATTACCGGATCGGCATAACTTACAGTCACAACGGCAGCCGGGTCCTTGCCTGCAGTGCCGGGAGCGACAGCCTGAAAGACAGGGTCCGGACCCTCTACGCCGGGAACAGGGATGAATCCCTCATCGTTGTCGGCGACCCGGAGAAGATGTGGACCCCGGCTGAGGGGATCAATGTCTGCGGCTTTCTCCTCTCCCCGGACAACTCCTTCGGAGCAACGGCGAGGCTGAAGCTTTTTGTCAACAACCGGGCGGTGAAGGACAGGATGATGGCCCACGCCGTCCGGGAGGGTCTTTCCGGCTTTCTCATGAAAGGGCGCAGCGCGGCCGGGGTGATCTTTGTCACGGTTCCCTACGAAACGGTTGACGTCAATGTCCACCCGACGAAGCAGGAGATCCGCTTTCTGCAGCCCAACCGTGTCCATGAACAAATCAGCGCCGCGGTCCGAAAGGGCATGGCAGCGTATCAGCAGGATGCACAGCGGTTCATTTTCGGCAGCAAGAAAAGGCGGCCTGATGCCGGTCCGGGACAAGCGGTGCCGGGCATACCATTGCAGGCCGGGCAAACAAAGAGGCTGCCCCGGACGAATTCGGGACCTGCGCCGGCTGCCGGCGCAGAAATTCCAGCCACAGGCGAAGGCCCGGCTCCCTTTTCCCCTGCCAGCTTTTTTTCTCAAGTGGGGGAGGGAAAAAGGGCTACAGCTGGCGAACCGCTTCCCTCCTATGGCGAAGCACCGGCTGACGCTGCCGCCCTGCCGGGTATTGAAGCGCTCGAGCCCATCGGCCAGTTCATGGATCTGTACCTCCTCTGCGAGGCACGCCGGGCAGGTGAAACTTTTCTGGTGGTGATTGACCAGCATGCCGCCCACGAGCGGATCCTTTTTGAAAAACTGAAAGCGCAGTTCGCCTCCCGGGAGATAACAAGCCAGAAGCTGCTGTTTCCGAAGCTGCTCGAGCTGAACCCGGAATACCGGGAGACGCTTGCCGCCAACCGGGAGGAACTTCAACGACTCGGCCTTTATATCGAGGAATTCGGCGGCGCCTCCTCTGTCGTCAAGGCTGTTCCGGCAGTGCTGAGCCACCTCGACCCGGAGGAGATCGTCAACGGCATCCTGCTGGATTTTGTTACCCCGGACTGTTCCGGCGGCGGCCGGCGGCGGGGTGATGCGACGCGGCTCGACGACATCCTCTCCTCCATGGCCTGCAGGGCAGCGGTCAAGGCGGGCCAGGGCCTGGAAAAACTGGAGATACAGGAACTTCTCAAGCTTATGCAGGAGAGCAGTGCCTTCACCCATTGTCCCCATGGCAGGCCCGTGGTCCGATTGTTCTCGGCCGCCGATATTAAAAAATGGTTTCACCGCACCTGACCTTGCAAACCTTGGCCATGGTTTGGTGATTCCCACCCTCTTTCTAAACGGTCTATGCTCTCTTTTCCCGGACAACTGACAGTCATCGGCGGCGGCCTCGCCGGCTGCGAGGCGGCATGGCAGGCAGCAAAATGCGGCTGCCGCTGCATTCTCTATGAGATGAAACCGCTGGTCTTCAGCCCGGCCCACAGGTCGCCCCTGCTGGCGGAACTGGTCTGCAGCAACTCGCTGCGCGCCAGCAGCACCGATTCGGCGGTGGGACTCCTGAAAGAAGAGATACAGCGGTTGGGGTCGCTGATCATGGAGGCGGCGGCGCAGACCCGCGTGCCGGCCGGCAAGGCCCTGGCGGTGGACCGGGAAGCATTCGCCCGCTGCATCACGGCACGAATCGAGGCAGCGGACAATATACACATCATCCGCGAGGAGGTTAAAGAACTGCCGGCAAGACTGCCGCCGGGCGGTGCCGCAATTCTTGCCACCGGGCCGCTCACCTCCGATGCCCTGGCCGACTCTATCGCCCGGCTCAGCGGCAGGGAACATCTCGCCTTCTACGATGCCATCGCACCGATCGTTGAGGCGGAATCCCTTGACCGTACCATTATTTTCCGGGCCTCTCGCTACGATGCCGGGCCGGGCGACTACCTCAACTGCCCCATGGACAGGGAAGAGTATGAAAGGTTTATCGACGCCCTTCGCTCGGCCGAAAAGGTGCCGCTGAAGAGCTTTGAGAAAAAGAAGTATTTCGAGGGGTGCCTGCCCGTCGAGGTCATGCTGGAGCGCGGCCCCGACACCCTGCGCTTCGGCCCCATGAAACCGGTGGGCCTGATCGACCCCCGCAGCGGCAGGGAACCCTACGCCGTGGTCCAGCTCCGCATGGAAAACAGGGAGGGGACCCACTACAATATGGTGGGGTTCCAGACCAAGCTCACCTACCGCGAACAGCAAAGGGTATTCAGGCTGATTCCCGGCATGGAGCGGGCTGCGTTCACGAGGCTCGGCTCCATCCACCGCAACACCTTTGTCTGCGGTCCCGAGTTTCTGGAGCCGAGCCTGCAGGTCAAAAAACGGCCCGACCTGTTCGTGGCCGGGCAGCTCTCCGGCGTTGAAGGGTATGTCGAGTCGACGGCAATGGGTCTCCTTGCCGGCATAAACGGGGCCCGCCTGGCAGCCGGAAAAACACCGGTTGTTCCGCCCCGGGAAACGGCTCTCGGCTCCCTGATCTCCCACCTCACCGGCACCGATCCCGACCGTTTTCAGCCATCCAATATCAACTTCGGCCTCTTTCCGAAACTGCCCGGGAAAGTACCGAAAAAATTTCGCGGTGAACGCTATGCCGCCCGGGCCCTGCAGGCCCTGGAGCAATGGCAGGCTGCAATCAGCATCTAGCTGTTTTTTTTCATTAAACAGTTTTTACAGGAGTTTTACCTGGTAAGGCAATATCGGAAAGTTATACCGGGGCAATGGCACCTTCCGGCAGGAGGGGTCTTGCCTGGTTTTGCCGGGAAGGCAGATAAAGGACAGGTCCGACAGGCCCTTTCATCCAGGGGCCGCCTTTAAAACCCTGTTTTTTGTTGACACTCTTTTTGAAGTATGAGTATTAGATGATGATAACTG
>JAFDCC010000136.1 GCA_019312985.1 Deltaproteobacteria bacterium | reverse complement strand
GGCGTCACCGTACTTTCCCTGGGTGAGGAGAATGCGGCTGATGGTTAAATCAACCCTGTTCGGCTCTGCAAGGGTTTGCCGCATCTCGCGCAGGACCTCCAGGGCATTTTCATGCTGCCCAAGCTTCAGGTAGAGGTTGACAAGGCTTGTCATCGCCATGTCGGCCGCCTCGCCCTCCTCTATGATTCTGCGGTATACCGTGACGGCCTTTTCATTCTCCTGCTGCGCCTCGTAAAATTCAGCCAGTTCGAAGGCAAGCCCCATGAACCAGTTAAGATCCAGGGCCTTCTCATAGGCGGCTGCCGCCCGGTCAATATAGCGCAGTTCCCGGTAAAGCCTTGCCAGGGCATAGTGGGCCTGGTAGGAATCACCCTCGAGATCAACAAGGCGGTTGAGCATCTCCTGCGCCTTTTCATAGTCTTTATTCTGGACGTAGAGTGTGCCGAGCATCAGCAGGGTATCATGGTCTTCCTGAATGGCGAGGATTTCCTGGTAGGTGGCCACGGTCTCGTCAAAACGGCCGAGACTCTGGTAAACCTTGGCCAGCAGCATCCTGCTTTCCGTATCGAGAGGATTGCGGCTGACAATCTTTTCCAGGGCCCATGCCGCCTGCTCCTTGCGGTCCATCTTGATAAGGAGAAGGGCGAGCTTCTGCCTGATGTACTCGCTTTCCTCGTCGCAGACCAGCGCCTTCTCATAGGCCTCATGGGCTTCCTCAAACCGCCGGTTGTTCTCGGCGGTCTTGCCCCAGAGAAAATAGAAGTAGGCACAGGCCATATCGTTGGCCTCTTCCATCTCCTCCGTTTTCAGGGTCTCGGCGCCGGTGAGAAACTTTTCCTGGGGCTCCGGTTGGAGCGACGGGCCGGCACAGGCAGCAAGGAAGCACAACGCTGCCGACAGAACAACAAGGCGGTACGAAAAGAAAAAACGGTCACGGGCCATGCTGCTCCATCCCCGCCTGGAAAGGGTTTTGGCAGGCCGGTTGGTTTTATCGGGGCAACTGTCACTTAGCATAATGCATCGGGCTCCTGCTCTTCATCCGGGCAATACCCGGCAAAAAAGTAATGGGCGGTCTCTCTAGCCTGCCGCGGCTGCCGCCCGGCCGGTTTTGCGTGCCAGCACCCTGGTAACGGTCTCCAATACCAGGTCGTGAATCTCTTCTATCGTGCCCGACCCGTTGATCCTTTGAATGTAGGCCTGCTCCATGGCCGCAAAAATCTTCGCCACCTTCTGCAGGTTTGCCTCTTTCTCAAAGGTGTTGGGCGCCTCCCGCCGCTGGTTCTCGATGCGCTGGATACCGTCAAGCGGGTCTATTTCGAGAATAATCGCCAGGTCGGGGACAGGGAAATCCTTGTTTTTTGCCAGGATACTCTCGGGATCAATCCCGTTGGCACCCTGGTATGCCACCGTCGACAGGTAGTACCGGTCACAGATGACAATGCAGCCATCCGCCAGGGCCGGCTCGATTGTTTCCCTTACATGCTGCTCGCGGTCGGCAATAAAGAGCTCAAGCTCCCTTTCCGGCGATGCCGCACCGCGGTCGACGAAAAGCTCGCGTATCTTCTGGCCGTAAACGCCCTCGGTGGGTTCACGGGTCGACACAACGGCATAGCCACGCTGCCGAAGCTTTTCAGCCAACAGGTGGAGCTGGGTCGTTTTGCCGGTGCCGTCGATGCCTTCAAAGACGATAAACAGGCCGCCGGGAATGAGCCGTGCCGTATTCTCCAGCCGCTCCGGCCTGTTCACCCGGCCTTCCCGGGGAGTTAATGCAGTCATGGTTTTGAGTTACCCTGTCCGGTGTCTTGCAATTATCTCATCAGCGCCCGGGGATGGGCACCCCTTGCCTGCTCCTGCCTCTTCATAACAAAGAGCCTTTATGGAAGCCAGATATTTATTGTTCAGGATCGAGGTTTTTCTGCCGGGCGGCAACAATCCGGGCTGCCATTGCACAGGCGGCCTCGAGACTCGATGCGCTTGCCTTTCCCTGGCCGGCAATATCATAGGCCGTGCCGTGGTCCACCGACGTGCGGACAATGGGAAGCCCCATGGTGAGGTTGACGCCGTCCGCGAAATGGACAAGCTTGAAGGGGATCAGCCCCTGGTCATGATACATGGCGACCACTGCGTCAAACCTGCCGTCAAGGGCCATCTTGAAGACGGTATCGGGGGGCAGCGGCCCTGTCACCTCCCACCCCGCCGAGCCGGCCCCGCGGAGCGCCGGTTCGATAAGTGCTTTCTCCTCTGCCCCGAAAAGGCCGGACTCGCCGCCATGGGGGTTCAACCCCGCAACCGCTATCCGCGGCCTGGCAATAGCGAAGTCCCGCTGCAGCGTTTCCCCGGTCAGGGCGACTATCCGCCTGATCTCTGCCCGGCTCAACTGTTCCACCACTTTTGCCAGGGGGGTGTGGATGGTTACCAGCGACACCCTCAGCCTGCTGCCGGCCATCATCATGCCAAAATTTTGTGTGCCGCAGAGGGAGGCGAGCATCTCGGTGTGGCCGGGGAAAGGGTAGCCGCCAAGCTGCAGGGCGCGCTTTGAAACAGGACAGGTTACCATTGCCGCCAGCTTTTCCGTGGCCAGCAGCTGCACCGCCTCTTCTATGCAGGCACCGGCGGCCGCCCCGGTGTCCGCCGTCGGCACGCCCCACTGCAGCTTTTCGGCCTGCAGCCGGAATCCTGCCCTTTTCCGGGGTTCACGGACCCCTATTGTTCCCGGCGCCACCGGGTCCCCTGGTTGCCAGGCAGCAATATCGGTCCTGAACCCCAGTTCCTTGGCGCAGCGCTGCAGAACACCAATTTCACCGATGACAACCGGCCGAAAGGGCAGGGACTGCCTTTCTTCAGCCAGAAAACGGAGAATTATTTCCGGGCCGATGCCCACCGGGCACCCCATGGTAATGGCAACCAGGGGTGGTACGCCGGAAGGAACATTTTTCAGCGTATCATCCGCAACCATGAGGCCAGCACCGTCCCGGGCATGAAAAACAATTCATCTGCATCTCTACAGTTCACCAGCTGCCCCGGCAGAAATCAAAGGCATTCCGCACCAGTTCCACAGCCACATCTCCCTCCCGGGAAAACCCTCTATTCTTTAACAGAATGCCGACAACGTCAAAACGGGCCGGCCGGTTCTCGCACCCTTTTCTGCTCATGTAGTCCAAGGCGACCCGGGAAAGCTGCTTCTGCTTGTTGACGTCCACCGAGTCAAGGGGGGAGCCGAAGAGGCCGCTCGCCCGAGTCTTGACCTCGACAAAGACAAGGTCCGGGCCCTGTTCGGCAATGATATCGATTTCACCGAACCTGGTCCGGTAATTGCGCGCCACGATCCTGTACCCCTTGTTTTGCAGGTAGCGGACCGCGATGTTCTCGCCCTGTGCACCAAGATCGTTTTTCCTGCGGCTCATAAAGGTGGCGGCAGGGATTGCTTCCCTGCCCTTTTTCAGGTTTTGCCGATAAACTCCCGAACGCATTTGAAACTCTGGCGGTGGATGGCGCAGGGACCGTGTTTCGCGATGGCGCGCCGGTGTTCCAGGGTTGCATACCCCCGGTTCTGCTGGAAGTTATATTCGGGATACTGCTGGTGATAGCGGTCCATGAGTGCATCGCGGAAGACCTTTGCGACAATGGAGGCCGCGCCAATGGAAGCGCTTTTCGATTCTCCCTGGACCAGCGTCTGCTGCGGGATTGTTACCGGTACTCTCTGGTTGCCGTCGACAAGAAGAAAGTCCGGCTCCAAAGACATGGAGAGAACCGCCTTTTTCATTGCCAGCAGCGATGCCTGGAGGATATTGCAGCGGTCAATCTCCGTCTCTGAAACCATGCCGACGCCGATGATGGCCCCGGTACCCTGCAGTTCCCGATAAAGGCGGGAACGCATGGTGGCGCTTATCTTCTTGGAATCGACAAAACGGCTCTGGTCGCCGGTTTCGTTCAGAATAACACAGGCGGCAACCACTGGTCCGGCCAACGGCCCCCGCCCTGCTTCATCAAGACCGCCAACCCTCTGGTACCCCTTTTCCCTGAGGCACCGCTCCAGGAAGGAGTTGTCAGGTTCAGGATCAGGCCATAATTTTTCCGGACCCATCCTGCTTCTCCGGGACCTAGCGCAAACCCTTTTCTTTGATGCGGGCCGCCTTGCCGCGGCGCTCACGCAGGTAGTACAGCCTGGAGCGCCGTACTTTGCCGCGGCTGACGATCTCCACCTTTTCCAACCTCGGAGAATGGAGGGCAAAGGTTTTCTCCACCCCCACCCCGTGGGATATCTTCCGCACGGTAAAGGTGGCCCCCATGTTGCCCTTCCGGCGCCTGATGACAACCCCCTCGAAGACCTGCACCCTTTCCTTGTTGCCTTCAATGATGCGGATATGGACTTTTATCGAGTCACCCGCGCGAAAATCCGGCATGTCATAGCGCATCTGCTCCCTGTCGATTCGTTCAATAATATTGCCGCTCATACTCTGCTTTTCTCGGAAAATGGTCTCTTTTCCGACGGGTGCCTCCGCATCACCCTTTTCTTATGGTCCGTTTATCTTTTTTTACTGTTTATTGCATCAGCTTACGTTCCTGCACACCGGTGTCCTGCCACGAACCGTCTCTTTTCGGGCTGCGTTTGTGCCGGGCAGCCGGTCAAGGATAATGGCTGCCGCCGACCTGACCGACAGGTGGTTGTAGCTCCCCGATCCTGTAATGGGGGGCAGGATGCCGTCTCCTGCGTCAATAACTT
>JAFDCC010000135.1 GCA_019312985.1 Deltaproteobacteria bacterium | reverse complement strand
GCGCATTGGCGACCGCCCGGGCAATGGCGACCCGCTGCTGTTCGCCGCGGGAGAGCTTGCCCGCCAGGGTGTCATGCTTATGCTCCAGCCCCAGCCTGGCAAGCAATTCATTCACCCTTTCCCGTATGGCTCGGAAGTTGTGATAGGCTACTTCCATGGCCATGGCGATATTCTGTGCAACCGTCCTGTCCGCCAGGAGCTTGAAATCCTGGTAGGCCATGCCGATCTGCTGCCGGAACAGCGGTATTTCCCGCGCTTTAATGCGGTTCAGGTCCCGGCCTGCCACCTCTACCAGGCCCTTGTCAGGGTGCTCTATACCGCATATCAGCTTTAGCAGGGTTGTCTTGCCGGCACCGCTCATCCCGGTCAGGAAGAGTGTTTCACCAGAGGGAACGGAGAGGGAAAGATCCTCGAGGGCGATCACATCGGGCGGATATATCTTTGTCGCCCTGACGATCTCTATCATGGTTTTGTGTGCTGCTTCTTTTTTCATAGGGTAAATGGCGTTATGCCGGTGTCGGTTCCTGGGGAAAGAACAGCAGTATCGGTGTCGGCTGTTTCTCAGGCTGCCTGTTGGAAGATTTTTGAAAAAATTTCATAGGCCTGCCGGATGACAGGGGCATCCTGCGGCAGGGAGAGATATGAGCTGCCGCTCAATTCCTGCCGGATCAACTGGTCGCTGCTTGCAAGCACACCTGCCAGGGGAAGATCGGCGCTCTCCGTGGCCTCTTGTATCTTGGCAAGCAGTTCTGCCGGCATGGGGTCGGGGGTGCGGTTGACAATAAGGTACTTTTCCCTGATCTCGATTTTCAGGGGCTCGGTGAGCTCTGCGATTCTTTTGGCAGTGAGAATGCCGCGGGCCGAGGGGTCTGAGATCACCAGCAGCTTATCAATGGTCCGCAGGTTCATGCGGCTCAGGTGTTCCATCCCCGCCTCATTGTCCACGAGGATATAGCGGTAATTGTCTGCAAGTTTATCCATGGTCATGGCAAGGTGCTGGTTCGCGGCACAGTAACATCCCGGGCCGTCCGGCTGCCCCATGACAAGGAGGTCGAATCCACTGGCCTCGATCAGTGCCTGGTGGACTTTCATCTCCATGAACTGGTCCCGGGTTATGTGGGCCGGGATATCTCCCTTCAGATCCCGCCGTATTTCACCCAGGGTGAGGCTGACATCCATGTCCAGAAGCTCGTTCAGGTTGGCATTGGCGTCCGCGTCGACGGCAAGGATGGGGGTAAGATTTTCGTGCAGCATATAATTCAGCAGGAGGGCGGAAAGGGTTGTTTTTCCGGTCCCGCCTTTTCCTGCCATGGCGATTACTTTCGGCATTCTTTTCCTCTTCGTTTTATTTGCGGCGCGGGCCCGGACTCTCTCGGCAGAGCGGGCTGAGCCGGGGCACCAGGCCATTTTTTTCCTGGCTGACCCGGCTGATTATATTAGTCCCGGGTATGGTTGTCAAACGGTTAGCACTGACAGTTGCGAAGCGCTGTGGCGCCAAAGACTATCCGGCAGTGAAACTATCCGGCCGGGCTGGCTGCGGCGGTCTGCAGGACGCTGCCCGTCAATCCCCTGTAGCTCGGGCGCAAGAGGACATTTTACCCTTGCAACTTGCTTATTACCTGTTATTTTAGCGGCAACGCGTCATTATATCCCGCAGCTGTCTGGGATGAGGTGAGAACAAAAATCCCAGGTCCTTCCCGGGAAAACAGGATACACTGATTGGTGGCGCTCTGCCTGTCTTTTTTTCTGAGGACGGGGCCCGTTGACCGGGAATATTTTTATCAGGCACCCAACCGGATTAGGCAGGGAAAATTTTCTGCACCCTGCCGACCTGGCTATAGATGCGGCAATCGAGCGATAAAGGAGCAACAGCAATGGACTACCGGGCATCCCTGAACCTGCCCCAGACAAATTTCAAGATGAAGGCCAATCTGTCCCAGAAGGAGCCGGAGTTCCTGAAGCAGTGGGAAGAAGAAGACCTCTACGGGCAGATCCAGGCTGCAACAAAAAACAAACCCCTCTACGTCCTCCATGACGGGCCGCCTTACGCCAACGGCCATATTCATCTCGGCACCGCATTCAACAAGGTGCTCAAGGATATCATCCTCAAGTCAAAACGCATGGCCGGCTACCATTGCCCCTATGTTCCGGGCTGGGACTGCCACGGCCTGCCGATTGAGCACAACGTCGACAAGGAGTTGGGGCCGAAGAAAAAAGAGATTCCTGTTCTGTCTGTCCGCTCCGCCTGCCGGAAGTATGCGGAAAAATGGATAAAAATACAGAAGAACGAGTTCCGCCGCCTCGGTGTCCTGGGGGACTGGGACAACCCGTACCTGACAATCAATTATGGTTACGAGGCAGCCATTGCCAGGGAATTTAACAGGTTTCTCCTTGCCGACGGGGTGGTCCGGAGCAAGAAACCGGTTTACTGGTGTCCGTCATGCCGGACAGCCCTGGCAGAGGCGGAGGTGGAGTACCATGACCACGCTTCCCCTTCCATTTATGTCAAGTTCCCGCTGCTGGACGACCTTGGGGAGGAGGTCCCCGCTCTGGCGTCCACCAAAACAGGGGGCCGCAACGTCTTTGTCCTGGTCTGGACCACCACCCCCTGGACGCTGCCGGCCAACCTGGCTGTTGCCTTCCACCCCGACTACCGGTATGGCGCAGTGGCGGTGGGCGACGAGATCTGGATCATGGCTGTGGATCGCATCGAGCAGGTTTTTGCCGAATTCGCCGGAGATGGTCCCGGCTCAAATCCGGAATTGCTTGCCACCTTTTCGGCCCGGGAAATTGAAGGGAGAAAATTTAAGCACCCCTTTATGGAGCGTGAATCGCCGGTAATCCTCGCCGACTACGTGACGCTCGACACCGGTACCGGAATTGTCCACACCGCCCCGGGTCATGGCCGGGAGGACTATATGAGCGGCCTGCAGTACAATCTTCCGGTACTCTCGCCGGTTGATGACGACGGTGTTTTTACCGATGAAGCCGGGCCATACGAGGGGCTCTATATCTATGATGCCAACAGCCGCATCAACAGCGATCTCGAGGAAAAGGGACTGCTGGTCCGGGAAGCTGCGATAACGCACAGTTACCCCCATTGCTGGCGCTGCAAGAAGCCGGTTATCTTTCGGGCCACGGAACAGTGGTTCATCTCCATGGAGAAGAACAGCCTGCGGGAAAAGGCCCTGGAAGAGATCAGAAAGGTTGCCTGGACGCCGCGCTGGGGCATGGAGCGCATCTACGGCATGGTGGAAGGGCGGCCGGACTGGTGCCTGTCGCGGCAGCGCGCCTGGGGTGTGCCGCTTACGGTCTTCACCTGTGAAAGCTGCGGCGAGGTGGTGAAGGATGCGGCCGTTGCTGAAAAAATCGTCTCCACCTTTGTTGAGGAGGGCGCCGATGCCTGGTTCCGGCATGAGGCCGCCTTTTTCCTGGGAAAAGGTTATAGTTGCGCCCATTGCGGCAACAAGGAATTCAACAAGGAAAATGATATCCTCGACGTCTGGTTTGATTCGGGGGTCAGTTACGCTGCCGTCCTCGAAGAAAGAAAGGGACTGCGGGCCCCGGCCGACCTCTACCTGGAAGGCAGCGACCAGCACCGCGGCTGGTTTCAGAGTTCGCTGCTCGCCTCGGTGGGAACCAGGGGCATTCCACCCTACAGGGGCGTCCTTACCCATGGTTTCGTGGTGGACGGCCAGGGCAAGAAGATGTCAAAAAGCGTCGGCAACGTCATCGCCCCGGAAGAGGTCATAAAGAAGTACGGTGCCGAAATCCTGCGCCTCTGGGTTTCCAGCGAGGATTACCGTGACGACATAAAGATTTCCGACGAGATCCTGCGGCAGCTGTCAGACGCCTACCGTAAAATTCGCAACACCCTCCGGTTTTTCCTCGGTAATCTGTATGACTTTGTGCCGGAGACCGACCGGGAGGACTACGGCGACATGCAAGAACTCGACCGCTGGGCCCTCCTGCATTTCGAGCTCTTCAAGCGCCGGGCGGTCAAGGCGTATGCCGACTTTGATTTTCATGTTGTCTTTCACGGACTTTACCAGTTCTGCGGTGTCACCATGAGCGCCTTTTATCTCGATATCATCAAGGACCGGCTCTATACCGCGCTTCCCGGTTCCCGGGAAAGAAAGGCGGCCCAGACGGTTCTCTTCGACGTGCTTTCCGGCCTGCTGCGCATCATGGCACCGGTGATGAGCTTCACCGCAGCTGAAGCATGGGAGCACCTTCCAGGCGAGGGGGGAAGCGAGTTGGGCAGCACCGTTTTTCTGCAGGAATTTCCGCCGGAGGTCCCCGAGGCCATGGATCCTGACCTGGAGGAAAAATGGAAGCGGCTCCTCGAGGTGCGGGCCGAGATCACCAAGGCTCTCGAGGGGGCGAGACGGGACAAGGTCATCGGCCACCCCCTGGAGGCGACGGTGCTCCTGAAGGCGTCCGGCTCCCTTGCCGAATTTCTCGGCAGCAACTGGGAAACCCTGAAGATGATTTCCATCGTTTCAGAGCTCCAGCAGGCAGAAGAACTCACCCCGGAGATGCAGGCCTCCGAAGTGCTGCCGGAGCTGCACCTTGCGGTCCTTCCGGCCCCGGGGGACAAATGCGATCGGTGCTGGACCCGCTCGGAAACAGTGGGAAGCGATGCAAATCACCCCCAGCTCTGCGGCCGCTGTACCTATGTCGTCATGCAACTGCAGGACATGTGATTTTTTTCTGTTTGGGGATCTGCCGGTGAAGAACAAATCACTCCTGCCTGACCTGGTGCCTGTCGTTACAGCCGGGGCCGTCGTTATGGTCGACCAGTTCACCAAGTTCTGGATAATGGCGCAGTTTGCCCTTTATGAACAGCTTGAGATTATCCCCGGCTTTTTCAACCTGGTTTACGTGACCAACACCGGTGCGGCCTTCGGAATGCTGGCCGGCAGCAGAACATGGCTGCGCCAGGCCTTTTTTGTCACGGTCGCCATCGTGGCCCTCGTAATTATCATATTTGCTTACGGCCACCTGAAAAAGCAGGCGAAAATTTTTGTTTACGCCCTCGGGCTGATTGGCGGCGGTGCCATCGGCAACCTCATCGACCGGGTCCGTTTCGGCTCTGTCGTCGATTTTCTGGATTTTTATTTCGGCACCTATCACTGGCCAGCGTTCAATGTTGCCGATTCTGCCATTACCACGGGCGTCGGCCTCTTTTTTCTGGGGTCATTCCTGCAGCACCGCAAAGAGAAAAGAGAGATGCCGTAGAGGAAAAAACTGCCTTGCCGCCCGGAACGGCAAGCGACTGTGTTGCAAAGGGTAGACCATGGATAACAAGAAGATTGCCGTGCTGTTTCCCGGCCAGGGTTCGCAGTATATCGGCATGGGCCGGGAGTTTGTTGAAGCGGCCGGCGATGCCGCCGAGCTCATGGAGCTGGCCGAGTCAGCGAGCGGCGTGCCGCTGCAAAGATTGTGTTTCGAGGGCCCGATTGAGGAACTGACCCGGGCCGTCAACCTGCAGCCGGCCATAACCGCGGTGAATCTCATCTGCTGGCAGGCTGTGCAGAAAGCCGGCATACAGGCCGATTATTTTGCCGGCCACAGCCTCGGGGAATACAGCGCCCTGTGTGGGGCCGGTGTTCTTGCGATAGAAGATACGCTGAAGCTGGTGAGCGAAAGGGGCCGTCTCTCCGACCGGGAAGGGAGGGCCAACCCGGGGGGCATGCAGGCCATCCTCGGTCTTACCCTGGAGGAGGTTGAGGATATCCTCGCCCCTTTTCCAGAAGAAGCCAAGGTGTGCGTCGCAAACCATAATTCGGCGATGCAGGTGGTTATCTCCGGCCGCCACGAGAGCCTGGAACAGGTGGACGCCATTGTCTCCGAAAGAGGTGGCAAGGCTATCACGCTGAACGTCTCCATTGCCAATCACAGCCCCCTGATCGCCGGTGCCGTCCCTGATTTTGAAAAGGCCCTCGCAGCAGTATTCTTTAATGCGCCGCAGAAACCGGTCCTTTTAAACGTAACCGCGGCAGAGGAAGCCGACCCCGAGGCCATCCGCGCCATCATGGCGCGCCAGATCGTTTCCAGGGTGCGCTGGTTTGAGATCATCAATTCCCTGATGGCAAAAGGGGTGACGACATTCATCGAGGTGGGGCCCAAAAAAGTCCTGAGCGGGCTGAACAAGAAGATTATCCCGAAAAAGGCCGGTTTTACCTCGTACCAGGTTGACACGCCGGAATCCCTCGCTGCCTGTCTCGAGGCCCTCGGGGCGGGCTGAGGCTGCGGCTGTTCCACGCCGCCCTCCCCGGCCCCGGAGGACAGCGGCCGACCGGTTTTACTCCCCTGCTTTTCCGCTTCTGACCGAATAGTGCAAAAAAAAAGACAATGACCGGGGATTGCTTGACAATCGCCGCTGTTCCCATTATCTTTGCCTGTTTTTCAAAAGGGTTTGGCGGCGGCGCAAATGAATGTTTTTTACGGATCAGGCCGCCGGCCGGAAAGGACATCGGAATATGAGGGCCGGCCCCGGCAGGCGCGGGGCATAAAAAGATATTTTGCCGCAGGGGCCATAATGCCGCAGGCGGCGGCAAGAGACCATCAACGACATCATGTTTGAGAATTTAACCGACAGACTGCAGAAAGTTTTCAGGGACTTGCGTGGCTATGGCAAGCTCAGCCCGGAAAACATC
>JAFDCC010000134.1 GCA_019312985.1 Deltaproteobacteria bacterium | reverse complement strand
TCCAGCTCCTCGTAGCGTTTGGCGCTCAGGGCTTTTATGTGGGTCCGCACCGACAGGATGTGCTCTTTGAGGCGTTTGGCCCGTGTTTCCTCCTTGTCGGCAGTGCAGTATTTTTCGTAGGCGGTCAGGGAAACCTTGGAGTCGATGACGATATCCTTGCCCTCCGGCAGGTGGACGATGACATCGGGATGGCGCCGCTGCCCCTCCTCGCCGGTGTACATGGCCTGCACTTCGTACTCGCGGCCCTTCTGCAGCCCCGACTCCTCCAGGACCCGCTCCAGGATCATCTCGCCCCAGGTTCCCCGCGTCTTGCTCTGCCCCTTGAGGGCATTGGTCAGGTTGACCGCGTCCTCGCTGATCCGCTCGTTGAGGCTTTTCAGGTGCGTGATTTCGTTCAGCAGCGAAACCCGGTCCTTCGACTCCCTGTCGTAGACATCCTCCACCTTTTTTTTGAAATCGAGGAGCTGCTCCCGCACCGGCTTCAGAACCCCTTCAATATTCTCCCGGTTCTGCTCGGTGAATTTCCGGCTCTTGTCCTCGAAGATCTTGTTGGCGACATTCTGAAACTCGATCTTCATCTGGTCCCGGGCTTCTTCCAGCAGCGCCAGCTTTTCGGCGCTGCTTTGCCGCTCGTCCTCAAGCCGGGTCTCGAGCTCGGAGAGCCTGGCCTGCAGAACGCTGTTTTCCTGCTGTTTCTTATCGAGGTTTTCTTCCAGGCCCTGCACCCTGGAGCCCTTTTCTTCGGCCCCGGCCCGCCGCTCCCGTTCGGCGGCAAGCTTTTCCCGAAGCTCGGCGCCACCCTCCTCCAGGCCCCGTATTTTAGTGAGCAGCTCCTGCACCAGCCTGTTTTTCCCTGCCAGCAGGAGCAGGCCCCCTGTTATGCCGACGACAACACCTGCCAACAGGGCCAGGACGGTTCCTCCTTCATTCATGTATTGTTCCTCTCGGTTGACTTTCATCCGGGGTAAGTCCCCGCTTGACACCCTGACTGAAAACAACTTAAATAGTTTTTCTATGAAATTTCAAAAGGAAAAGATAATTTTAACCGGATATCGCGCCACCGGCAAAAGCTCCATTGGCAAAATCCTGGCCGATTTGCTCGATTTCGGTTTCGTCGATACCGACGAGGTCATTGAAAAAAGGCAGGGGGAAACCATTGCCGATATGGTGGATCGGGGCGGCTGGGACCTGTTCCGCCGGAGAGAGGCGGACATGCTCCGGGAACTGGCCGGGAGCAGGCACATGGTAATTGCCACAGGCGGCGGTGCCGTTCTGCATGAGGATGCCTGGGACAGACTGCGACAGGACGCGCTTGTCGTCCTGCTGACTGCCGACGTGAAGACGATCTGCCACCGGCTTGCGGCGGACGATGATACCGAAGAACAGCGGCCCGCCCTCACGGAGATGGGAACCATGGACGAGATTGCCATGGTGCTGCGGCAACGGCAGCCGCTCTATGCAAAAAGTGCCGACATGGCCGTTGACACGGAAGGAAAGACACCGGAGCAGGTGGCCGAGTTTATTGTAAATGAGTTCAAGAGGGGAAGCTGACCATGGCAGGAAACACCTTTGGCAGAGTTTTTCGCGTCACGACGTGGGGAGAGTCGCACGGCCCGGCCATCGGCGCAGTTATCGACGGGTGTCCTCCCGGCCTGGAACTGGAGGCCGCAGATATCCAGCAGGACCTCGACCGGCGGCGGCCGGGCCGGGGCGGCGGCGAGAGCCCGCGCAAGGAACCGGATCGGGTCGAGATTCTCTCGGGGATTTTTGAAGGCAGGACAACCGGTACCCCCATCTCCCTTGTCATATACAACAGGGATGCCCGCAGCAGGGCCTACGACCACCTCCAGGACGTGTTCCGGCCCGGGCACGGCGACCTGACGTACCTGAAGAAATACGGCATCAGGGACCACCGCGGCGGCGGCCGTGCCTCTGCCAGGGAAACAGCGGCCAGGGTGGCGGCCGGTGCTGTTGCCCGCAAGGTGCTGACTGCGCAGGGTATCGGCGTCATTGCCTACACGGTGGCCCTGGGAGGCGTCAACGCTTCGGAGAGAAACCTGGCGGATATTGCCTCCAACCGGCTGCGCTGCCCAGATCCGGAAGCGGCCGCCCAGATGGAGGAGCGCATCGATGTTGTCCGCAAACAGGGGGACTCCCTCGGCGGTATCGTTGAGGTCAGGGTCACGGGTTGTCCGGCCGGCCTTGGCGAACCGGTCTTCGACAAGCTTGACGCGGCCCTGGCCGGTGCCCTCATGTCCATCGGCGCGGTAAAGGGAGTGGAGATCGGCGCCGGCTTCAAGGCAGCGGAGATGCTCGGCTCGGAAAACAATGATGCCATCACGCCGGACGGGTACCGGACAAATAATGCCGGCGGCATCCTGGCCGGTATTGCAAGCGGCGAGGCCATAATCGCCAGGGTGGCAGTCAAGCCCATTCCTTCCATCAGCATCGAGCAGGATACCCTGAATCTGGAGAACGAACCGGTCAAAATCAAGGTGGGCGGCCGTCATGACATCTCGGCCATTCCCCGGATCATCCCTGTTTGCGAGGCCATGGTCTGCCTCACCGTGACGGATTACCTCCTGCGCCAGAAGGCTGTCGGCGGCTAAAAAACACCACCGGCATTGCGCCGGTACACAACAGGATTATGGCAAAAAAGAAACAGGACAGCTCAATCAGTACTATCTGGATGCTTACCCGGGAATACGATTCCCTCGCCGGGGCAGGCGGCGTCAAGGATGTCAGCCGCCAGCTGGCGGAAGCCCTTGTCCGCATCGAGAAAAAGGTCACCGTCCTTCTGCCCTGTTACGGCTTTATGAATCCCGCGTCCCTCGGGTTCGTGCAGCAGCCCACTGTTTTCAGCGTTGATATGAACTACGCCGCGGAGGACCGGCGCGAGGAGGTGACCATATGGCAGAAGACGCTGCACGGCGTCACCGTCCTCCTGGTGGACGCGGAACGGTACCGGGAAAAGCAATCCGTTTATACCTATACCGAAAAGGATGAGGAAAGAAACCCTTACCATGTGAAGGGAAACGGCCATTTTGACTACTTTGCCATGAATGTCCTGCTGCAGAAGGCCGCCCTGGACCTGATGATTCTCTCGGAAGAAAAGCCGGACATTATTCACTGCCAGGACGGCCACACGGCCATCCTGCCCGCCCTGCTGCGCGAAGGCCCGGTTTACCGCCACTACTTTACAGCGACGGCGGCCGTTGTGACAATCCACAATGCCGGCCACGGCCACCACCAGGAGGTGCGGGACCTGCCTTTTGCCCGGGCGGTGACCGGCCTTCCCCGAGACCTGATCCAGAACAACCTGCTGGACGGCGCCTTTGACCCCTTCCTGGCCGCCTCCTCCTTTGCCGTTCTCAATACGGTCAGTGAAAATTATGCCCGGGAGCTGCGGGAAACGGACGACGATGCCCTGACCGGCTGGCTGGGACATCGCCTCATGGCTCGGGGCGTCCACCTGGAAGGAATAACCAACGGCTTCAACGCCGAAGATTTTGACACGACAAGGCCGGCGCAGTTGGGCCTTGCCGCCTCCTACGACCCGGCGGCAGGCGACCTGGAAGGGAAAAAAACCTGCCGGCAGGAGCTGTTCCGGCTGCTTGCCGAAGAGAGCCCGGAGAACATAAAACGGTTCGGTTCTCTGACAAAGGATTCCGGCAAGCCTCTTTTTACCCTCATCGGCAGGCTGACAGCCCAGAAAGGCGGCGACATCCTGCTGCCGGCCCTGGCGGCACTCCTGCAGACCGATTCTGCGTTCCAGGTGCTCATCCTCGGAAGCGGCACAAAGGATTTTGAAGAGAAGCTGGTTCGCCTGGCGGAGAATAAAAAACATGCCGGCCGGCTCTGCCTGCTCATTGGTTATGACGTGCAGCTCGCCAACCGGATTTACGCGGCCGGTGATTTTTTTCTTATCCCCTCCAGGTACGAGCCCTGCGGCCTGACCGACTATATCGCCCAGCTGGCTGGCTCCCTGCCCGTTGTTCATCATATCGGCGGCCTTCTGAAGGTTGAGGACGGGGTGACCGGTTTCGCCTTCAGCGAGTATTCCCCCGAGAGCTTGATCGGGGCGATGGAGCGGGCAATCAGGGTTTTCCGCAAGTCGCCGGCAAAGATTCTGGCAATGCAGGAGGCTGCGGCAAAACGGGTGAAGCAGAGCTGCACCTGGGACCGGGTCGTGCCGCGTTACCTGGAGCTCTACCAAAAGGCCCGGGAGACTCTTGGGAAGAGGCAGAAGAAGTAAGCTGCAGCAGCGGTTTTGCCGCAGTTTGCTGTTATAATGAGATCGGCGCAGGCACCACTGCTCAGGGCTTGCGGCGGAAAGCCGGAGCCGGAAGAGGTAAGCAGCATGGGGCCGTGTTACGTCCGGGCCCCGTAAATACCGATGTTTCCCACACCAGGTGCGAGGAGGTTACCCCATGGCTATCAGAGTAGGCATCAATGGTTTCGGCAGAATCGGCAGGTCCATCTTTCGTGCCTGCGGCATGGATGAAGTCTTTGCCGGTATTGAAATTGTCGGCATCAACGACCTGACAGACAATAACACCCTGGCCCACCTTCTCCGGTATGACTCGGTGATGGGGAGGTTCAACAGCACAGTGGAGGCGGGCGAGCACAACATTACGGTCGACGGTCGCCACATCGAGGTGTTCAGCCACCGGGAGCCCGGCGACATCCCCTGGGCCAGCCTCGGGGTTGACTATGTCATCGAGGCCACCGGCCGTTTTACCTCCAGGGACAAGGCCCAGGCCCACATCGAGGCCGGGGCGGCAAAGGTCATCATCTCGGCCCCGGCAAAGGGGGACATCAAGACCATCGTCATGGGTGTCAACGAGGATGAATACGATCCGACAGAGCACCACGTGGTGTCCAATGCCTCCTGCACCACGAACTGCCTTGCGCCGATGGTCAGGGTTATTCTGGACCGGTTCGGTATCAAGCACGGCCTGATGAACACCATCCATGCCTATACCAATGACCAGCGCATCCTGGACTTTCCCCATAACGACCTGCGGCGGGCACGGGCGGCGGCCCTTTCCATGATCCCAACCCGAACCGGGGCTGCCACCGCCCTGTCGCTGGTTATTCCGGAGCTGAAGGGGAAGTTTGACGGCCTCTCCGTTCGGGTCCCCACCCCCAACGTCTCCCTCGTTGATGCCGTCATGGAAGTGGAGCGGGAGGCCACCGTACCCGAGGTAAACCAGGCCCTGCAGGAGGGGGCCAACAGGTACCTGGGCTACTCCGATGAGCCTCTGGTATCGATCGACTACCAGGGAAACCCCCACTCTGCCGTGGTTGACGGCGACTCGACCAAGGTCATCGACGGGACACTCGTCAAGGTCCTCGCCTGGTATGACAACGAGTGGGGCTACTCAAACCGCGTACTGGACCTTGTTCTCCACATGGAGGCCAACAGGGCAATTTGAAGGGATACCGTTTCTGATCATGGCAGCGCAGGACCATAAAACTGTTGACTCCATTGCCATCGATTCCGATGCGCTCCGGGCCAACCTCCTTGAAACCGCCACGGGCGAGGTGACCATTGATTCCTCCCTGCTGGTCCTGGAGGAGGTTGTCGCAAACTACAAGGGGATCAGCAAGAATCTCCATGAGCTCCTCTACGAGGTATGCCACCCCTACCGCAACTGGAAAATGCTGGTCCCGAGGGTGCGCGCCTTTGTCCTGAAGAATATCAGCCATTACTTCCGGCACGAGAAGGGCCCGGAAACCTTTGACCGGTTCATGGTTATCTTTTTCCAGGCTCTCATCGACTCCCGGAAGAACAGCACGGTGCTGGCCCAGACCATCGAGAGCATGCTTGCCTATACGGACCGGCTTGTCAGCCTCCTCGACCAGGAAAGCCTTCTCCGCTATGAAACGGTTCTGGCCCGGTTTTTTACGCGCCTGGAGAACCTTGATGACAGCGTCATTATTTTCATGGTGCAGGGACAGCACCCCATGAAAAAAATAGCGCAGCATCTCCTGAAGCTTGAAAAAGGGCAGACATCCTATGAGGTTACGCCCCTGGCCCGGCTGATGAAGCGTGTCTTTTTCATGAATTACAACTACTGGCTGAGCGAAAAAGACCCGCTTGCCTGGTTTACCGAGGAGTGCGGCGAAATCTGCCGGGGCTGGCAGGCAGGTCAGCTATTCAATGCCATTTCCCATGAACAGCTGAAAAATCACCTCAGCACCCTCGAAAGCGTGGCGGTTGACGCCGGCCCCCGCCAGGCCCTGGGGGTCATCCTGGAGCTGCCGTCCCATGTGGACATCGTCCGCCTCTACAGGGCTGTTCCGGAAAAGCTCAACGAGGGGGAGCCGGCCGCTGCCGAGGCCACTGCCAAGGACATGGAGGAACGGGCGCGGTTCAACGAGAACCGCAAGCTGATCTTTCTTTTCCACATCATGGAAACCCCGGGACTCGCCCTGATCCACGAGGAGAGCATCCGGGAAATAAACCGCAGCCTCGTCCAGCTGATCAGACGCCAGACCTACGAGGAGATCGAGAGTTTCCTGCTGACCACCTTCCTGCTCCTGAAGGCAAACGTCCGCAAGTACCCGCACACGTCGCTGCAGTGCATCCAGGTGCTCGGAACCGAGGTGTTCAAGCGCGGCAACAGCCGGCTGGTGGAGGCGTTTTTGTGGGAGTCGGTCCGTTTCGGTTTCCAGTATGCCAACGTGACCGGGGTGGACGAAGACTGGCAGCCCATAACAAACCCGGCCCATCTCGCCAATATCAGGGTGTGGCTCAACCTCATCATGCAGGAGCCCAAGTGGTGCTCGACCCTCTTTTCGGCCCTCATCATCAACCTCAAGCTTTCCGGGACCTGCGTCAAGGACACCGACCTGTTCCAGCGCGACATCACCCTCCTGCTGAATCACCCCATCGAGCCGGTCTACAACCTTTTCAAGCAGTTCGCCAAGCTGATGCCCGTCTTCTTCAATGAAATCGGGGCGGAAGGTTACCTGCGTGACGTTTCGACAGAAATTGACGAGATCCACCGGCGCAAGGATGCCCTCATTCATTTCCTGCGCAAGCAGAGCCACGTGGAAAGCAGCAACTTGATCGTCGATTTCATCGAGGCCATCTTCATGTTCTGGAAATCCCGTGATAAATCGGTGCTGGAGCCCTTTCTTCCGGAGGAGGTACTTTCCGAGGTCAGGAGCAGGGGAGTTTTCATCGATGACATGCACAGGCTCATGAAGCGGGTTTTTGCCCGGCCCGGCATGGAGGAGATCCCCGATCTGCTCGACTGGAAGGACAAGGTCCGGAGTGCATACCTGGAGGAACAGGATGATATCGCTGCAGAGGAAAAGAAGCGCTTTGACCAGTTGGTGCGGATGTATAAGCTGCTCTACAACAAGTACCACCTCGGCTACCAGGAAATGCGTCACCAGCTCCGGGAGGCTGTCAACAGTGGCTTTCCCGAGATGGAGCAGCTCCTGGCAGACCTCGAGATCTGCGATACCTACCAGTGTCTCGACGCCCTCCTGACCCATCTGGAAGGGCTCCAGAAGATCATTCTCAGCGAGGAAAAATTCGAGGCCAAGGAGGACATTTACTACAAGCGCCACATCGCGGTGGATATTCCCTCGGTTTACGGGCGCTACAGCGAGAGAAAGTTTGATGCCCTGGGGCTCACCTTCCGGCTGGAAAACCTGGCCAATATCTACCTGGAGCGGCTGCCGGAAACGGTGAACCTCTCCTTTATCACCAGGGCGACATTCATCCGCATCATCAAGTGCCTGAACCTTTACCTGCGGGCCCTGAAGATCGACGGCATCACCAGCCGCCGGCTCGAGACCTACCGGGAGCTTCTGTCCAGTTCCCTCGGTATCAAGCGGTTCTCCTACACCCAGTACCTCGACATTTTCCGCGGCCTTTCCGACGGGGTGAAGGACGTCATCTACGCCTACTATACCAACATACACGAGAACAACCTCTCGATCATCATTCCCCAGGTCGGCGCCGCCAACCTCCTGACAAAGTACCGCGGCCTCTGGGATGAGCAGGACGCGGGCGGTTCCATCCTGCGGATGTCGGAGTTCTTCTTCCGGAACCTCATTGCAGGCACCTTCGGGCTGCAGCACCTTGACAGCTTCATCCCGAGGATCATGCAGACCCTGGACCGCCAGAAGGAACTGCTTGACGGGGAGAGCCTCGACCTCCTGATGACCTACAAC
>JAFDCC010000133.1 GCA_019312985.1 Deltaproteobacteria bacterium | reverse complement strand
TGTAGACAATCTCACGCTTTGGGTTCGGTATCTCGATGCCCAGCGCCGCCTTCCCCGGGATCGAACCGACGATCCTGACGCTTTCCGCCTTCAGCCCCATGGCCAGGTCATCGGCCAGGGAAACGATGCGGGTTATTTTGATGCCCGGGGCCGGGGCAAACTCGTAGGTGGTGACCACCGGGCCGGGTGAAATTCCCTCGACCTTGCCGGAGATGCCGAAGTCGCGCAGCTTGTCCTCCAGCTTCCGGCTCACTTCGTAATAATGTTCCAGGTCCACCTCGCCGTTCTGCAGATCGACCTTGTCCAGGAGGCCGATGCCCGGCAAGCGGTACTCGCCGGAGGAGACGGGGATCACCTGGAAATCCTCCTCTTCCTCCTCCGCTTCCGCTTCGGCCTTCAGCGGTTCATTGACGCTGGGGATGACGCTGGCGACAACCGGCGCCGGTGCCGCTTTCCGAACAGGCCTTTCCCGCGTAAAGCGGTTTTTCCTTGTCCGGGAAAATCCCTCGCCGATGCGGGCATAGGCGGCGCCGAGAACTTTTCGCCCGACAAAGTACGGTGAAAAACGAACCGCAATCATGAGGGAGAAGATGAGCAGCAGCAGCACTAAGAGGACTGCTCCCGGGGTGCCGAGGTAGGTCTTCAAAAAGCCGGCCAGCCAGCTGCCGAGCATGCCGCCGGCCGGGTAGTAGCGGCCTGCCAGGGAGACATACTCCTCGGAGCCGGGGTAGATGATCCCCAGGAGGCTGCTGCTGGCAACCAGGATGCCGACACTGCCGATGAAGATGAGAGGCAGGCGCTCAAAATCGGAACTGCTCGAAAAGAACTGGACCGCGAAAAAGACGAGCAGGGCAACAAACCAGAAGGAACTGGCGCCCAGCAGGGACATGAGGCCCCAGGCGATGAGATGGCCGACGCTGCCGCACCAGTTGCCGGAAGCGGTATAGGAGCTGGCGTTTAAGATGGGCAGGGAGAAGCTGACCAGGCAGAGGAGCAGAAAAACGGCTGCAAACAGGCCGGCCACGGCAATTGCCTCCTGGACAAAGCCGGGGCCGCCCTGTTTTTTCTGGGTGTTCTTGCTGTTCGTTGCCATTCAGATAAAGAGTTGTATCACTTCTCTGTCCCGGCCGCTTTTGTTGCGCTTTCCGGCCCGACCCCTTTTTCCCGGGTCATGGCGTCCAGGATGCCGTTGATAAAGGAACCGGAGTCGTCGGTGGAGAAGCGTTTGGCAATTTCAACCGCCTCGTTGATCACCACGCTGGCCGGGACATCGTCCCGGAAGGCCAGTTCAAAAACGGCAATGCGAAGGATAGTGCGGTCAACCACCGACATCCGTTCCAGGCGCCAGTTCTGGGCGTGTTTGCTGATCAGGCGGTCGATCTCCGCCATTTTTTCCCGGACACCGGCAAAAAGGGTGCCGGCGTAGTCCATGGCCTTTCTGCTTACCTGGAAATGGGCGCAGAAGGCATCAAACGGCAAGAGGCCGGCTTCACCGACCAACTCCAGCTGATACAAAGCCTGCAACGCAAGTTCCCTTGCTGTGCGCCTTGTTCCCATTGGTGTACCGGTGGGCCCCGATTAAATCTGGCTGAGCAGGTTGACCATCTCTATGGCGGCCAGGGCAGCCTCACTTCCCTTGTTGCCGGCCTTGGATCCGGCTCTTTCAATGGCCTGCTCGATGGTGTCCGTGGTGAGCACCCCGAAGATAACCGGAATCCCCGTTTCATGGCTCACCTGGGCAATGCCCTTGGCCGCCTCGTTGGCCACCAGGTCGTAGTGGGAGGTGGCGCCCCGGATGACGGCCCCGAGGCAGATGACACCGTCGTAGTTGCCCGACTTGGCCATCTTCTGCGCCATGAGCGGAATCTCAAAGGCGCCGGGCACCCTGACCACGTCGAGCGCCCCGTCATCGGCGCCGGACCGGAGCAGGGTGTCAAGGGCCCCGTCCAGAAGCCTTTCCGAAACAAATGAGTTGAAGCGGGAAACGATTATGCCGAACTTTTTCCCCGCTGCCTGCAGATCTCCTTCAATATATGTCGCCATCTTCCCTTCTCCTTGTCAGTCGCTGCCGGCTGTTTTGTCATCCACGCCGGATCCGTTCTCTATACCATACCTGGTACAGCTATAGCTCGGTGTTTTCGGGCAGGTCCAGGAGGTGCCCCATCCTGTTCTTTTTACACTTCAGGTAGGAAATGTTCTCCGGCACCGGCTTTACCTCGATGGGCAGACGCCGTGTCACCTCCAGGTCGTAACCTTCCAGGCCGACGATCTTCTTGGGATTATTGGTGAGCAGACACATCTTGCGCACCCCGAGGTCCCGTAAAATCTGGGCGCCGATACCGTAATCGCGCAAATCCGGTTTGAACCCGAGCTCCAGGTTGGCATCCACTGTATCAAGGCCATCCGAATCCTGCAAGGCATAGGCCTTCAGCTTGTTTATCAGGCCGATGCCGCGCCCCTCCTGGCGCATGTAGAGAATGACCCCGGCCCCTGCTTCGGAAACCATGTTCATGGCCGCCTGCAGCTGGGAGCCGCAATCACAGCGGTCGGAACCGAAAACATCGCCGGTGAGACACTCCGAGTGGACCCGCACCAGGATCTCCCTGTCCGGGTCAATGTCCCCCTTTACCAGGGCGAGGTGCTCATGCTTGTCAACATCATTGGCATAGACAATGGCCTTGAACTCGCCGCCGAAATGAGAGGGGAGCCGCGCCTCGACGGCCCGGTGCACCAAGGTGTCGCGCCGCAGCCGGTAGGCAACGAGGTCGGCAATGGTCGCGATCTTCAGACCATGCTCGGCGGCGAACTCCTCGAGATCGGGCATGCGGGCCATGGTGCCGTCGTCCTTCATGATCTCGCAGATCACCCCGGCGGGCGTCATGCCGGCAAGCCGCGCCAGGTCCACCGAACCCTCTGTCTGCCCCGTGCGCTCGAGAACGCCGCCGCGCCGCGCCCGGAGCGGGAAAATATGGCCCGGGCTTACGAGGTCTTCCGGCTTTGCCGCGGGACTCGCCGCAACCTGGATGGTCCTGGCCCTGTCTGCCGCCGAAATGCCGGTGGTAACCCCGGTTCGTGCCTCGATGCTGACCGTGAAACCGGTTTCATAGGGAGATTTGTTCTTCTCCACCATCATGGGCAGGTCCAGTTTCTTCACCTGGGCCCGGTCCAGCGTCAGGCAGATAAGCCCCCGGCCGAACCTGGCCATGAAGTTTATCGCCTCCGGCGTGACCGCCTCGGCGGCCATGCACAGATCGCCCTCATTTTCCCGGTCCTCGTCATCCACGAGAATGATCATCTTCCCGGCCCGGATATCCCTGATCACCTCTTCAATTCTTGCAACTGCCATGCTGTTTTGTCCTTGCAGATCCGCAGGAACATGTTTCCTGCCTGCTGTTTACTTGATAAAGCCATGCCTGGCTAAAAATTCCGGGTTGATTCCCTGCTTCTCGCCTGGGGTATCAGCTCCTTCCGCCTGCAGCATCTTTTCCACATATTTGCCGATCAGGTCAACCTCAATGTTGACCGCATCCCCTTTCCGCAGGTTTCCCAGCAGGGTCATCTCCAGGGTATGCGGAATGACCATGATGGAAAATGTCTCTTTGTCACAGGTGTTTACCGTCAGGCTCGTGCCGTCGATGGCGATGGAGCCCTTTGCAATGATATAGCGGCCCAACCCTGGCGGAATTGCAAAGGTGAACAGGACAAAATTATCAAGCGGCTGGCGCTCCCTTACGGTGCCGACGCCGTCTACATGGCCGCTGACCATGTGGCCGCCGAGCCGGTCGCTCAACCGCAGCGCCCTTTCCAGGTTGACTCTGCCGCCGAGGGACAGCTTTCCCAGGTTGGTTCGGTCCAGGCTTTCCGGCGAGACATCGACGCTGAACCTCCTGGTGCTGATATTCTTCGCCGTCAGGCAGACGCCGTTTACCGCGATGGATTCGCCCTCTTCCGGGTCGCTCAGGTCAAAATCGGACTCAAAGGTAAAAACCATGCCGCCGCCGGCAGACCTTTTTTCAACCACCCGCCCTTTGCCCAGAATTATGCCGGTAAACATTGTCCCTTCCCCGTCGTTTTATTGGCCCGTGTCAGCAGATGCTGTTTCAGCCGCGCTGATCTTATCCCTTTACTTGTCAACCTCTGCCGCCCTCGCCAGAAACTCCTGTTCCTGGAGGGAATGGCTGAAATTCCTGTGAATCGAGGCAATCGTCCTGTAGGTGTCCGCCGCTTTCTGCGCCCGGTCCATCTCGAGGTAGAGAGCAGCAAGCTCTTCCATGGCCGCCACGGTGCCGGCCGGGTTTTTATGCTCCGCGTAGATGTCGATCACTTCGAGGTAACTTTTTACCGCTTCATCATACTGCTTCAGGGATTTTCTCGCAGCAGCCATCTTCTTCTGCAGGGCAACGAGGCTGAACATATCATTTTCCCGGTCACATATTCCGTAAGCCCGCAGGTAGTGGTCCAACCCCTTTGCGTGCTCGTTTCGCGAAACACAGAGATCTCCCAGCTGGTCCGAGGCGTTTGCCACGCCCCGGTCATTTCCCTTCTGCTCGAAGCCGACCAGGGCGTTATGAAAACACGCTGCTGCACCGGCAAGGTCCCCGGCGCCGCGCAGCTCCTTGCCCTTCTTGAAGTCGGCCTGCGCCGAATCCTCGGTTTCGGCTTTTGTATCGGCTTGCCCTTTTGTCCTCTCGTCACTCACTGTCCTATCTCTCCTTTAACACTTTCTGTTTTGCAGGTATTTTGCTTTTTACGATTCTATCAGCTGCAGGGCCTCTCTGGCAAGGGCGCCGATACTCGTGGCCAGCGGCTCCCCTTTTTCATAGATTGTCAGGACGGTTGTATCGTCCAGCAGCATGCGGATTCTGCCGGCCACCTCCCTTGCCTGCAGCCGGCCCAGCAGCCGCAGCATATAGCCTCTGACGAGGGTCCGCGGGCTGTCCAGCAACCCGATAAGCTGGTAAAAAGAGGTTTGCCGCACCAGGTCCGGCCGCTTCTCGGCAATGGTCCCCAGGGCCCACAGAACCTCGGCCTGGGTCGAGGGATCACCGATGTAGTTTAACAGGTGCCGGGTAAAGGAACCGTAGATATCAGGCCGAACCGCGATGATGGAACCGATTGATTCCACCGCACCCCAGTTGGAGGCGGCCGAGTCGGAACAGGCCTCGAAAAGCAGGTGAAGCAGATCACTTACCATGCCGGGCTTGCGCGTCGCAACCCTGCTGCACACCTCACCGATGAAACTGGCCGTGGCCCAGCGCTTTGCTTCGTCCGGTTCATAAAGCTGACGCAGCAGCAGCCGCAGGGTTTTCTTGTCCCCCAGGGCCAGGGCCACCAGCCCGTCCGTATCCTTCTGCTCCACCATCTCCCGGACAAGGTTCTTGTTGGCCTTCCGCCGCTGCTCTTTCGGAGGGAGTTTTTCCACCGCGATTTTGCCGGCAGTGACAACAGGCTTACCGCTGGAAGCCTTTCCGCTTCTCTCGAACCTGGCGGCCAGATCGGCGACATTTTCCTGCAGCCGGATGAAGTAGAGGACGCCCCGGATAATCCGGCCATCCAGGTTGCGGGTTTCCACGACCTGGTGCGTCACCTCGTCATAATCCTCGATGCGGCCGGTGAGGTAGTCCTGGTCCGGCAGGAGATCCCATGCCAGTTCCCAGTTGTCGCCGCAGGCATCGAC
>JAFDCC010000132.1 GCA_019312985.1 Deltaproteobacteria bacterium | reverse complement strand
GCGGTGAGATCGAGTTGAACACCGGCGTAAAGGAAATTCTGACAGACGGCGCGAGGATCACCGGTGTCCGTACCGCGGCCGGTGAAGTGATCGGCTGTGACCATCTCATTTCCACCGCAGGGTTTCCGGAGACAACAAATCTTTTTGCCGCTCCCGGCGATGCAACACGTTTTTCCAGCCTGAGTGCGGAAAAAACCGCCGGCCGCCTGAGCTTTCTTGAATCAATCTACCTGGTGAAAAAGTCTGCGGCGGACCATCTGCCCCGTGACCGTACCGTTATTTTTTATAATTTTTCGGACACTTTTTCCTACCGGCGGCCGGAGGAACCGGTCGACCTGAACAGCGGTGTCGTCTGCTTCCCGGACAACTTTGCCGGTATAGACCGGGCCGACACCCTGCAGATACGGGTGACTCACCTTGCCAGTTATGCTAAATGGCGCCGGGCTTACGACAGCGCTGACAGTTCATGCTACCGCAGCCTGAAAAAGGAGTGGACCCAGCGTTCCAAGGAGGTTGTTGGCAGAATTATTGGGAATTATGATGAAAAAATTGTATATGAAGATTCCTTTACACCGGTAACCATTGAACGGTATACTGCGAGGATGCAGGGCGCGGTTTACGGCAGCCCTGTCAAGGTAAAGGACGGTAGAACGCATTTTGCAAACCTGTACATTGCCGGCACCGACCAGGGGTACCTCGGAATAGTGGGCTCCCTGCTCAGCGGTGTTACCATGGTCAACCAGCACATTCTCAACAGGATGTGATCATTTTTTCCGAAGGGTTTCATTAACCGGTTATGCTGCATAAATCCATCAACGGTGCCAAAGACCGCTACAATGTCGTTGTAATCGGCTCCGGCCTCGGCGGCCTTACCACGGCAAACCGCCTGGCCCGGAGCGGTCACTCGGTCCTCCTGCTGGAACACCACCACCAGCTTGGCGGCCTTGCAACCTGGTTCAAGCGGCGGGGCCATATTTTCGATGTTTCCCTCCACGGCTTCCCCCACGGCATGGTTAAAACCTGCCGCAAGTACTGGAACCGGAAGATCATGGAATCCATCGTCCAGCTCAAGAATATCGTTTTTGACAACCCGCAGTTTTCCCTCACCACCACCTTCGACCGCAAAGACTTCAGCTCCATCCTTATAAACAAATTTAAAATACCCCCGGCAGCCATCGACGATTTTTTCACCACGGTTGCCGCCATGAACTTTTACGACGACCGGAGCATGTCGACCCGGGAACTGTTCGAAACATTCTTCCCCGGCCGCGACGATGTCCACCGCCTCCTCATGGAGCCCATAACCTACGCCAACGGCTCCACCCTTGACGACCCTGCCATCACCTACGGTATTGTTTTTTCCAATTTCATGAACAAGGGGGTTTTTACCTTCAGGGGCGGCACAGACCGCTTGATCGGCATGATGGCCGAAGAGCTGGGAAAAAACGGGGTCACCATCTGCAAGAACTCCAGGGTGGACCGGATTGTCGTCGAGAAGGGAAAGGTGCGGGGGGTTTACTGCGGCGACCGTTTTATTGCGGCTGACGCCGTCGTCTCAAACAGCGGCATTCTCAACACAGTCAATGACCTTGCCGGCAGGGACGCTTTCCCGCAGGAGTTTCTGGACAGGGTAAAAACGGTGCGGGTCAACACCTCCAGCTGCCAGGTATACATAGGGATAAAAAAGGAAGAAAAAATCGACGACATCGGCGATCTGCTCTTTGTCTCCAGCGCTGAAAAGTTCTCCTCCGACGAACTGCTGGACATGCATACCGCGAGCAGGACATTTTCCCTCTACTATCCGAAGACGAGGCCGCAGCATAACCGTTATACGGTGGTGGCCTCCATGAACGGCCGTTATGACGACTGGGAAAACCTCAGCGCCGCGGTTTATGAGGCGGAAAAAGAGGCGATGATACAAAGAACCCTGGTTGACCTGGATCGTTACCTCCCGGGAGTCAGGGAAAAGATTGACTGGCTCGAGGCCGCAACCCCGAAAACCATCCAGCGTTATACCCTCCACACCAGGGGAACCTCATTCGGAACCAAATTTGAGGGGCTGGATATTTCACGCTCCATTTTCAAGGCTGTCCAGGGGCTTTTTCACGTGGGCTCCGTCGGCATCATCATGTCCGGCTGGCTGGGGGCCATCAATTACGGGGTCATCGTGGCCAATGACGTTGACGGTTACATCCGCGGCATGTAGTTTTTAATGCTGTCGCGGCCGGCCCGTGGAACCTCCTTGCCCCAGCGCTTCGGTGAAGACAGGTAACCATTACCAGGAAAAATCCATGAGTGACTTTGACGGAAGAAAGGCAGTCGTTTCAGGGGCTACAAAGGGGATCGGCAAGGCCATTGCCACCGCCTTCCTTGAATCCGGCGCCACGGTAATCGGCGTCTACGGTTCGGACCGCTCCGCCGCCGAGACCTTCATGCGGGAATGGGAGACCAGTGAAAGTTATCGGCCGGACAGCCTTTTCCTCTTCCCCTGTGACGTGGCAGACGAAGCAGCGGTGCTGGAGTTCTTCGCAACGGTGGAGAAAAAATTCGACACCATTGACATCCTGGTCAACAACGCCGGCATCCGGAAGGATGCGGTGCTTGCCATGATGGCTGCCGGCGACTGGCAGCGGGTGCTCGACGTCAACCTGACAGGTACATTCAACATGTCGAAACAGGCCGTTTTACTCATGATGAAGCAGAAGTACGGCAGAATAATCCATATCACCTCGCCCATGGCCCGCATGGGCTTTGCAGGACAGGCAAACTATGCGGCGTCCAAGGCCGGCCAGATAGGCATGATGCGCTCACTGAGTCGCGAGACAGCCAAGCGGCGGATTACCGTCAACTGCGTTTCCCCCGGCTTTATCGACACCGAACTGCTGCACGGCCTCACAGATAAACAACGGGCGGAATACAAAAACATGGTGCCGTTGAAACGATTCGGCACGACCCGGGAGGTCGCGGCTGCCGTTCTTTTCCTCGCCGGTGAAGAGGCATCCTATATCAGCGGGGCGGTGCTGGAGGTGACAGGTGGCCTCTGATTCTGAAATTTACCGGGCCATTCCCCACCGGCCGCCCTTCCTGTGGGTTGACACCATCATCTCGTCTGATGAGCGCTCAATGGTCGCGGAAAAATTCATCGGCCCGGAGCTCGACTTTTTCAGGGGACATTACCCCGGCCACCCAATTGTGCCGGGGGTTCTGCTCTGCGAGGCCGTATTCCAGACAGGGGCCCTTTTCATGGCGCGGCTCATGGCCGAGTCGGGAAACGGGCCGGACCAGGGAAAGAAACTCCCTGTCCTTACCAGGATAAAGGGGGCAAAGTTCAAAAGAGCTGTCGCGCCGGGGGAGACGATCAGGATGCAGGTGACCCTCGACGAACGGTTCTCCAATGTCTGGTTTTTCAAAGGCAGGGTCCTTGTAAACAGCAAAACGGCCGTAAAAGTCGATTTCGGCTGCGCCCTCACCGAGGCAGAATGAAGAGCAGGCAATGAGCGGGATGGTTTGTTAGCGGCAGCAGGTTCATTTTTCCCCTGAAGT
>JAFDCC010000131.1 GCA_019312985.1 Deltaproteobacteria bacterium | reverse complement strand
TTTATTCGCAAAAGAGAAGCCCGTGATTCACAAGGAAAAAAGCATGTTCGGCAAAGAAAAGAACCCAAGCAATATTCTTCCGACAAAATATACCCTGGACAGCAGGATCAAGTTCCGATGCCATCCGGGTGTGTCCTGTTTTACCGAATGCTGCGGCAATATCAAGATAGTGCTGACGCCATACGATATTCTCCAGATGCGCAAGCGGCTCGACATGGAGGCGGCCGAGTTTCTCCATGTCTACACAACGCCGACCTATCTCGAAAAGACCGATTTTCCCGGCGTGGCCATCAAGCTGGACGAGGATGGCCGCTGTCCCTTTATCAAGTCGAAAACAGAAGGCTGCATGATCTATTCGGACCGGCCGACTGCCTGCAGGTACTATCCCGTCGGCATGGCCAACTTTCACGAAGGTGCCCAGGAGGAGCAGAGTGCCGAGGAGTTTTACTTTGTCGTCAAGGAGCCGCACTGCAAGGGTTTTGAGGAGGACAAGACCTGGACCATTCGCGAATGGCGCCGGGACCAGGGTGTGGACCTGCGAGACAAAATGAACAAGGGGTGGATGGAGCTTGTCATGCGGCGGAAATCATTCGGCTACCAGGCAACCCTGAGCGAGCAGGCCAAGAGAATGTTCTTCATGGCTTCCACCGACCTGGAGCAGTTCCGCTCGTTTGTCTTTGACAGCTCCTTTCTCAAGGCCTATGAGGTCGATCCTGAAGAGCTTGACCGAATCCGCGAGGATGATGAGGAGATGCTGCTTTTTTCTTACCGGGTTCTTGCTTCCATGCTTTTCGGGACCAATGACGTCACGGTCAGACCCGATGTCCTGAAAGCCAGGGTTGAAGCCATTAAGAAGGAGCAGGAGTCCTCCGGCAGAACCATGGAAGAGCGGGCCGAGCGCGATTATCGCAAGATCAAGGAGGAGTGGAAAAAGGAGAAAGAGAACTGAGTATTCATTCCGCAACAGACCAAAAGAAAAAGGGCGGCAGAATTTTCTGCCGCCCTTTTTGTTATGTGCTGAAGGACCAAAAGGACTATTTGCCCGGCTCCAGGGCAGCGGCGCGGCCCACGAGGAATTTCCAGGCCTTTTCCACATCCTTCTGTGCCATAGCCATGAGTTCGTCCGCATGCTCGGGGTTCATCATCTTCAGCATGCGGTAGCGATTTTCATTAAGAGCATAGTCGGCGAACGGCATGGAAGGTGGTTTTGAGTCAATGTGGAGCGGGTTTTTTCCTGTATCTTCCAGGGCCGGGTTGTAGCGGTACAAAGGCCAGTGGCCGCAGGCGACCGCTTTCTTCTGCTGGTCGAGCCCCATGGCCAGGTTCAGCCCGTGGTTGATGCAGTGGGCATAGGCGATGATCAGGGAAGGCCCGTCATATGCCTCGGCCTCGGCAAAGGCCTTCACCGCCTGGGTCGGGTTGGCGCCCAGGGAAACCTTGGCCACGTAAACATTGCCGTAGGTCGAGAAGATCATGCCGATGTCCTTCTTGGGCATCTTTTTGCCGCCGGCGGCAAACTGGGCCGTGGCGCTTCGCGGAGTTGACTTGGACATCTGGCCGCCGGTGTTGGAGTACACCTCGGTATCGAGGATAAGGACATTGACGTTCTCCCCGGAGGCAAGGACATGGTCCAGGCCGCCGTAGCCGATATCGTACGCCCAGCCGTCACCACCGATGATCCACACCGATTTTTTCACCAGGTAATCGGCAACGTTGGCAAGCCGCTTGGCAATGACCGAACCGCTGCCGGCAAGTGTTTCTTTCAGGGCAGCGACCCGGTCGCGCTGGGCCTCGATCTCATCCTGGGTCATCTGCGAGGCGGTCAGAAGCTCCTTGGCCGTCTTTTTCGTGATGATCTTTTCGGCCGCGGCAGTTTCCAGGAGTTCGGCAGCCTGGGAGGCCATCTTGTTGGCGGTGTTGCGCATGCCAAGACCGAATTCGGCGTTGTCCTCGAAAAGCGAGTTGGACCACACCGGGCCACGGCCGTCGGCCCGCTTGGAATATGGCGTGGTGGGGAGGTTGCCGCCGTAGATCGAGGAGCAGCCGGTGGCGTTGGCAATCATCATCCTGTCGCCGAACATCTGGGTGGCAAGCTTGATGTAGGGGGTTTCGCCGCAGCCGGCGCAGGCGCCGGAGAACTCGAAAAGCGGTTTCAGGAGCTGGCTGCCCTTGATGGTTGACGGGTCGATGTCGCTGTTCGCCACCTCGGGCAGAGCGAGGAAGTACTTGACATTGGCAGCCTCCTGCACCCGGATCTTTTCTGTATTTTCTATCATTTCCAGGGCCTTCTTCTTGGCGGGGCACTCGTAGACGCAGAGGGTGCAGCCGCAGCAGTCCTCGGTGAACACCTGGACAATGGCCGTGCGGCCCTTGAAGTTCTTGCCGACGGCACTGGCCGTCTTCAGACTCTTGGGCGTATTTTTTAGGTCCGCACCCTTGACAATCTTCATGCGGATTGCCGCATGGGGGCAGACAAGCGAGCAGCGGCCGCACTGGATGCAGTTTTCGGGCTTCCAGACGGGGACATGTACTGCGATGTTACGTTTTTCGTACTGGGTGGTGCCGGTGGGCCAGGTGCCGTCCGCGGGCATCTGGGAGACCTTGATCTCTTCGCCCTTGCCCTGGATCATTTTGGCAGTGACTTCCTTGACGAAGTCAGGGGCGTCGGCCGGGACGGTGGCCGGTTTTTCATGGCCGCTGACCGTCTTCGGTATCTTGACCTCGACAATGTTTTTCACGGCAGTGTCAACGGCGGCGTAGTTCATGTTGACGACCTTGTCACCCTTCTTGCCGTAAGTCTTCTTGATGGCGTCCTTGATCGCCTTGATCGCCTGCTTCTGGGTCAGGATGCCGGAGATCAGGAAGAAGGCGGTCTGCATGATCATGTTGATGCGGGCCCCAAGACCGATTGCCTCGGCAAGCTTGATGGCATCGAT
>JAFDCC010000130.1 GCA_019312985.1 Deltaproteobacteria bacterium | reverse complement strand
CAGTTCTGCATGCCGCCGAGCGGGTTGTTTATCTCGTGGGCAATGCCGGCGGTAGGCCTGCCGAGGGCAGCCAGTTTTTCCCCCTGGAACACCTGTTCCCTGGTCCGGTCAAGCTCCTGCTGCGACGTAAGAAGCCGCCGGCACAGTTCCTTGAGCTTGAAAACCAGGTTGCCGACCTCGTCATCACTTTCCGGCAGTCTTTCCACCGGCTCCACATCCTCCGGGAACCGGTCCATGGCCCTTGCCAGGGTTTGGAGGCGGTTGACGACCATAAAGTCAATCAGCAGAAAGATGGTAAGGCCGACAACGAGGATGGTAATGAACCAGATGCCCAGGAGCATCCTGTTGTTTTGGGCAATTTCCTGAAAGGCCCAGTCGATGGGAATTGAGATGCTGAGACCGCCCCTGGTGTCGCCGCTGACATAATCCTTTTCCCGGTGGCACTCCTTGCAGGACTCCTCGACCATGAGAGGGGCAATGTACCGCAGGGTCCTGCCGCCGGTGTCGGACTCAATCTCGATAACCTCTTTGACGCCCTGCTCAAACTGCTCCAGGCTTTTTCTTTCAAAGTCATCGGGCTCATTGGCGGGATTTATCGGCTGCAGCGTCGTGACCCGGTAACGGAACGAGCCTTCCAGGTCAGCGTATTCGGAAAGCTCCCGCGTTACCATTGCCGGATTGCGCTTGACATAAGGGCGGCCTTCCTCATCCCTGATTACACTTTCCTCCAAAAACGGGTTCTCTTTAACCTCCGCCGTTTTCAGAAAAAAAAGGCCATTGTGGTCGGAAACCCACCTCCTCGTCAGGAGGATCTGCTTATGGATTACCCGGGCCTGTCGGGCTGCCTGTTCCAGTACCAGGTCCTGCTGAAATTCCGAGGTGCGGTAGAAGGTAATCCCGAAAGAGACGATGACAACCGCAGAGATCAGCAGCATTATTTTTGACCGCAGACGCATGCCGATACAATACGCTGAAAGGCTGTGACTCTGCAAGTATGCAATAGCTGGCCCAATGGGATCGTCGACTTTTTCGGCTGAAAAACATTCCGGGCCGCCCGGCCCAGTGACCCCGCCGTCCATGTTTTGTTACCATACGGTTACGCAATTTTTTTTATTATCGTTACCAAAAAGTAACATATGGCCCCTGTAAAACAGATAGCTATTTGTAATTATTCGATTAAAAAAATGGCGCGCTTATTGCAGCATTCCCAACACAGAGTTGCTACGCATAAGAGGGACCTGCTCAGCAGACTTCCCATCAAGGTGCCCGACAGGGCGAATGACAACTTGAAACAGGAGGGATTATGAAGAAATGGGCTAAATGTTTGTATGTTTTTACGGGTGCATTGGTGCTGACGGGGTTTCTTGCAGTCAGTGCCGATGCAAAGATTAGCGCCGAGACCGAGCAGTGCCTGGAGTGTCATGCCGAGAGAATGCCGGGCCTGATCGAGCAGTGGCAGTACAGCACCCACTGGCAGGCGGGCATCGGCTGCTATGAGTGCCATGCGGCCAAAAAAGGCGAGGTTGACGCCCTGGACCACAACGGCTTCGTTGTTGCGACGATCGTTTCGCCGCGGGACTGCGCCAAGTGCCACCCCAAAGAGTCGGCCGAACAGGAGGCCAGCCACCATGCCAAGGCCGGCGACATCCTCAACACCAACGACGGGCTGCTGGGTCAGACGCTAGGAGGCGAACCGGCTGTGGCCGTCGGCTGCCGCCAGTGCCACGGCTCGATCGTCAAGGTCCTGGAGGACGGCTCCTTTGATCCTGCCACCTGGCCCAACACGGGTATCGGCCGGGTCAACCCCGACGGCTCAAAGGGCACCTGCTCCGCCTGCCACACCCGCCACCGGTTCAGCAAGGAACAGTCCAGGAAACCGGAGGTCTGCGGCAAGTGCCACCTCGGCCCGGATCACCCGCAGATCGAGGTCTACAACGAGTCAAAACACGGCATCCTGTACCGGGCCTTCGAGGATAAGCTGAACATGGACAAGCCGAAGTGGGTTGCCGGCGAGGACTACTACGATGCCCCGACCTGTTCAACCTGTCACATCAGCGCCACCCCCAACCTGCCGGTCACCCACGACGTCGGCACAAGGCTGAGCTGGAACCTGCGGGCTCCCATTTCCGCCCGCACTTCGGACTGGGAGAAGAAGCTCAGCGAAATGAAGGATGTCTGCAACTCATGCCACGGCGATTCATTTGTCAGCGGCTTCTACCGGCAGCTCGACGAGTTCGTCGACCTGTACAACACCAAGTTCGCCTTACCGGCCAGGGACATCCGGGCCCTGCTGATGGACGAAGGGGTTATCAGCAAGGCAAACTTCGACGACAAGATCGACTGGATCTGGTGGGAGCTCTGGCACCACGAGGGCAGGCGAGCCCGGCACGGCGCTGCCATGTCAGGCCCGGACTATGCCTGGTGGCACGGTATCTACGACGTGGCGAAGCATTTTTACACCGAATATCTGCCCGAGGTTGAAGAGGCCTGCGCCAAGGCCGGCAAGCACGCGCTCTACGACCAGATCATCGCCAAGTACATTGACAGCGATCCACGGCACGCCTGGTATACCCAGGGCTTTGACCCGAAGAAGGTCGAAGCGCTGAAAAAGTACTACAAGGACCGGTACGACCAGAAAGTGGACTAACCTCACACTTCCCATCCTTGAAATGCAAAGCCCCCCCGGCATGAAGCCGGGCGGGGCTTTCTTTTCACCAGCCCTGGTAGACCACGGCACCGGCACCGTGGCAGGAAAGTTGGCTTTCCGTTTCGATCAGCCCCAATTCCAGGCCGCCGATATAAAAGACACCGCGCCGAAAGAAAAATTTCCAGCCGAGGTGAACAAGGTTGAACAGGGCAGACTCCCGGCTTTTTTTCTTATACAGAAAGCCGGTGCCGTTATCGATGCCGAAAAACATCTCCTGCTGGCGGCCATCGCCGGCAGCAACAGTGCAAAGCACCATGCAGAGGGCCGGATACATGTCCCGGTATTTTTTCTTGTGGTAGGCGGCGTGGGAGATGGAGTCCAAAACATTCCAGAAGCTCTCTTTCTGGGCAAGGCGCTTCAGCATCCAGGCCCGCTTGACCTGCAGTTCGGTGCTCTTTGCCACCATCTTGTCGGAATATTCCATGTAGGGGGCCAGATATGACTTTGCGAGAAGACGTTGGGCCCGCTTTCTGAACCCCTGGTGGTCCTTGAGCGCCAGGATAATGCGCCGCTGCTCCCACCAGCTGAACCGGTGCCACTCTGCAAAGCCCGGCTCATTAAAGAGAAAAAGGAAGCCGTCCAGCAGGGTGACCCGCTCACTGAAAAGGTTCCTTGCCGCCAGAAAATCCCGGAACACCCTGTCTATGGCCTGCTCTGCGCGAACCAGCTTTT
>JAFDCC010000129.1 GCA_019312985.1 Deltaproteobacteria bacterium | reverse complement strand
TGCCCTCGCCGCCGACCCGGGACAACCTTCTCGGCACCGACGACCGGGGCCGCGATGTTCTGGCCCGCCTGATCTACGGCTTCCGACTCTCGGTCCTCTTCGGCTTCGCCCTGACCTTCATCGGCACCACCGTCGGCATCCTGGCCGGGTCGGTGCAGGGCTATTTCGGCGGCAAGACCGACCTCTTCATGCAGCGTTTTATTGAAATATGGAGCGCCATGCCCGAGCTTTACCTGCTCATCATCTTTGCCTCCATCTTCAAGCCCAGCGTCACGCTCCTTTTAATCCTGCTTTCCATCTTCGGCTGGATGGGGCTGTCCGATTACGTCCGGGCCGAATTCCTCAAGGGCAGGAACATGGATTATGTCACGGCCGCCAGGGCCCTGGGTGTTTCCAACGTGGTCATCATGTTTCGCCATCTCCTGCCCAACGGCATGACGCCGGTGATCACCTTCCTGCCCTTCAGGCTTTCCGGCGCGATCCTTGCCCTGACCAGCCTTGATTTTCTCGGCCTCGGGGTGCCGCCCTCGACTCCCAGCCTCGGCGAACTGCTGGCCCAGGGCAAGAGCAATATAGAGGCGTGGTGGCTTTCCCTGTCCACCTTTGCCGTCCTGGTCGGGACGCTGATCCTTTTGATCTTCATCGGCGAGGCCCTTCGGGAAACATTTGACCCGCGGCAGCTGGTCAAGCAGGTCAAGAATAAAGGGAGCGAAAAGTAAGGATTTCCGGAATGAACGAAACGGGAAAAATATTACTGGACATACGTAATCTGTCATTGACCTTTCATACCGAGGAGGGTGCAAGCCAAGTCCTGCACGACGTGTCCTTTACGGTGGAAGGCGGCAACACCGTTGCCCTGGTCGGTGAATCCGGCTCCGGCAAGTCCGTCACCGCCTTATCGGCAATGCGCCTTCTCGAAAAAACCGCCACGATCAACACCACCGGAACCATCAACTTTGCCGGCCGGGACATCCTCTCCCTGCCGGAGCAGGAAATGCGCCATATCCGCGGCAACCAGATTGCCATGATCTTCCAGGAGCCGATGACCTCCCTGAACCCGGTCTACTCCATCGGCAACCAACTGACAGAGCCCCTGATGCTGCACCAGAATCTCACCGGACCGGAGGCCCGGGGCAAGGCCATTGACCTCCTCGACCGGTGCGGCATCAAGGAACCGGAACAGCGGCTGGGAAGTTTTCCGCACCAGCTCTCCGGCGGCCAGCGGCAGCGTGCCATGATCGCCATGGCCCTTGCCTGCAGGCCGGCACTGCTCATTGCCGATGAACCGACAACCGCCCTGGATGTCACCATCCAGGCCCAGATCCTCGAGCTGCTGGAAGATATCCAGAAAGAGTTGAACATGGCGGTGCTGCTCATCACCCACGACCTGAACATGGTTCGGAAGATATCGGATCAGGTGCACATCATGCACGACGGCAGGATCGTCGAGCACGGCCCGACGAAAACCATTTTCGAGACACCGCGGGACCCCTATACCATCCACCTGCTCAACAGCGTTCCCAGCGGCGAGCCGGAGCCCAAATCGGGCCGGAGGGAACTTCTGGCCATTTCCGGGCTGCGGTGCCATTTTCCCATCAAGGCGGGGTTCTTCAAGCGGACCATCGGCACGATCAAGGCCGTTGACGGCGTCGACCTCGTCATCCGTGAGGGCACGACCTATGGCATTGTCGGCGAGTCCGGCTCGGGCAAGAGCACCCTCGGCATGTGCATTCTGCGGCTGACGGAGTGCGAGGGAAAAATCCTCTACAGCGGCCGCGACACCCCGACGGACCTTGTTCTGCAGTCCAGGGGTGCGCTCCGTCCTCTGCGCAAGGAACTGCAGGTCGTGTTCCAGGATCCTTTTTCGTCCTTGTCGCCGCGCCTCACGGTTGAACAGATTATAAGCGAGGGACTCCGGGTCCACGGGATCGGCAGGGATAAAAGGGAGCGGCAGCGCATCGTGCTGCGAACCCTGCAGGAGGTCGGACTGGAGGAGGAGATGGCCGGCCGCTATCCCCACGAGTTTTCAGGAGGCCAGCGCCAGAGGATCGCCATAGCCAGGGCCATTGCCCTGCAGCCGAAATTCATCATGCTCGATGAGCCGACCAGCGCCCTCGACATGACGATCCAGGCCCAGATCATCAAGCTGTTAAAAAACCTGCAGGAGCGCCACAACATCACCTATCTCTTTGTCTCACATGATCTGCGGGTCGTTCGGGCCATGGCCGATGAGGTGGCGGTGATGCAAAACGGCCGCATCGTCGAAGCCGGGCCGGCCGCCGAGCTTTTCAACAACCCACAGCACCCCTATACCAGGAGTCTCTTTGCCGCGGCCTTTGAACTGCGGGCGAAAGCCGGTTAGGAAGAGGTTTCGAGGAAAAAATTTAAAAAAGCGTTGCAGAAGTTATCAAGTGTATAAGTTTCTGTCATCTCGAACGGCCGTCAGGCCGGAGAGACCCTAAACGTCGTTGCATCCTGCTGACTTGAAGATTTCTCGCTGCGCTCGAAATGACAGTTTTTTCCCTTGAAACCTCGAAACCTTGACCCCTTGAAATCTGAATTTCTGTCATCTCTTCGGCCTGCGGCCGATTGTGATTACAGGGGTGGGTTGGCTGCTGAAGGACAAAAAAGGTTGTCCAGAAAACCTGGCGCAAAATATATCAGCCCGTTCCGCCAGAATCCTGCAGTATGTTAAGAAGAGGTTGGAGCTGTTTTTCATAAAACCGCCATTTCTTGACCGAACTTCCATAAAGCGGTTGTCTTACCTGGGATTTGCTGGCTGTTAATACCGGCCTTTCAGCCTTATGGAATTCAAGGCACCTTCTGTCCCAATCCAGATTGCAGTATTGCAGTAGTTTCCTGGTCTCCTCTTCCTGGTTCTCAATTATTTTCTCATATTCAATTTCAAAAATTCTCCCTGGGAGTTGTTCATTCCAATAATCCATCAGATCACGATAAAGGAGGTAGTAGGCTCCGAGCTCCTCCAGGTTTTGGGCATATTTATGGGGTACTTCAAATATGTTCTTGTAAATTGACCAGCAGGTATCCATGGGGTCACGCTTACAGTGAATGATTCTGGCATTGGGAAGCACAATATGAATCAAGCCGATAAATAAAAAGTTATCCGGCATCTTATCAACAAAATTTTTTGTTGAAATATTGTAGTTTTTTCGAGTTTGCACAATATACTCATATCCTATGCTGCGCATGTCACTCGGTTTCATCCTGGAGAAACCTTCAGGAAAATTTCCAAGGCGGTTTTTACGTAATTTTTCCCTGATTATAAGGTCAAGGGCATACAGTTCACCGGCACCGAAAACATCCGGGAGTCTGGCAAGAATCTGTTCAACCAGGCTTGTACCTGACCGGGGCATGCCTACAACAAAAAAAGGGGACAAGTCTTCAGATGCATTGCAGTTTTCCTGCTGCAAAAACTCCGGGTTGAAAGTTGATTTTACCCTGGCAAAGAAATTTCTATCATTGTCGCTTTCGTAGCTATACGTTTCCCGAACAATAGCGTTGCCCTTTTCAATAAACTGAAAGGCTTTTGCATATTCTGCTGTATCTTCATAGGCTTTTCCCAGGGCAAAACACAGGTGGCTCTGCTCGATGCCTGACAATCCCTGGCATATTCTCTCCATCTCTTCTATATCTCTGGCCCCCGATTCAAATTTTTTAATCATGGCGATCATGAGATAAATTAAACTCTTATCCTGGGATATCCGGAGGGCTTCATAGTAATAGTTCAGCGCCTCCTTTTTATTGCCAAGGGCAGCGTGAGCTTGGCCGAGGAACATATATAAATTTTTTCGAGGTCCATTAAGGGTTAGTGCCTTTTTACAAATATCAATACCCTTGTTGACATTGCCAAGCCTCATAAGAGAGTGGGCGAATTGCTCCACTACATCAGGGTCACACGGGGCCAAATCGTAAGCTTTTTGAAGGAAGTTCAAGCCCTCGACATAGTTTCCATCTTTTTGCATGATTCTTCCCAGGGACAGCAAAGTATTG
>JAFDCC010000128.1 GCA_019312985.1 Deltaproteobacteria bacterium | reverse complement strand
TGACCGGTTGAGCCTCCAGTATTTCAAAGACATCGATACTGGTGAAGCGCCCCTGCGGCAGCCGCAGGATGCTGAAAAAGGCTTCAAGGTAAGGGCTCGTTTCCCTGATAGACTGGTCGGCGACGGTGTAGCCGATTTTTCGGTGGTGGCCGCTCTGTCCATCGAAAACGGCCCCGACAAGCGGCGCATAGAGATTGATGTCCGGCGCCATGACAAGGATGTCCCTGGGCTCCAGCGGTTCCTTCGGCGTTGCCGTGTTGAACAGCTCCAGCAGCTGGTCATGCAGGACCTCGACCTCGCGCATGGGGCTGTGGCAGGAGTGGAAGACAAGGGAAGTGTCGGCAGCGTTGATTTTTCTTTTGTCCTGGTGACTGGTTCCCGGCGCCGCAGTATCGCGGAGGTGGAGAATATCCTGTTGGATCTGCTGCAGGAGTGTGGCACTGCCGGGCTCCTCGAAAAGCTCCGCCTCGTCGGTGTAGACATCCTGGAGCATTGCCATGAAATCGCGGCCGAGATGGCCCATGGAGGCGAGGAGGGAGTTTCCCCTGCTGAGGTGGAGTGTTTCCGGGCTCAGCGATGTTCTGTGGCTTATTTTTCCGATGTCCCGGTCGGCAATGATATCAAACCAGTATTCCCGGCAGGGGTTCATCACGAAAAAGGCGATGTCGATATGGCGGGCGAGCCCGGCAAGAACCCGCAGGTGGTATGGCGGCAGGGAGGAGATGCCGAAGACCGAGACCCTCGACGGCAGTTGGGCAGGGTCAAAGTCCGGCGCCTTGATTTTTTTTTCAAACATCTCCAGGAGGCGGGCCCGGTGATAAACGGGGCCGTCGGAGTATTGGCGCAAACGTTCTTTCAGGGAGCGGTACAGGTCGGCCTGCCAGGCATGTTCAGCCGGGATGGCGGCGGCCGCCTCCCAGTCCAGGATCATGTCGGGCCGGTAGAGGCTGTACTGGTCAAAGAGGTCGGCTATCTCTGCTGCAAGTCCGTAAAGCGTGAGGTCATCGCCGGATTCGAGATAGGACCGGACCAGGCTGTAACGGGGTTGCGCCATTACCTCCGGCAGGACAGCCATCAGGTGCCAGAGGGTCAGGTCCTTCGCAAAGGGGGACTCTGCCGGGATATCGGGGAATAGCAGGGCGTATACGGAGCGGATGAAGGTATTGGGAAAGGGGCAGGAACAGTTGGCCCAGATATTGAGCCTGGCTGCGGTTTCCATGGCAAGCCAGCGCGCCATGCCCCTGCTTTGGACGAGAATGACCTCCTCTGCAAGCGGCGGCAGCGGTTCGGCCTGCAGAAGCCCGGCAAAAGCGTCGGCCAGTGTTTCAAGCCTGTTGCCGCTATAGAGATGGATGCCGGGCATGGCAATTCCTCAGTCCCCGTTGTCTCATGGGCGGTGGCGCAATGGGTAAGATAAGGCCTGTTCAGTCGTCGCTTGCGACGACACGGTCACGGCCTTCTGCCTTGGCTCGGTAGAGGGCCTGGTCGGCGGCGGTGATAATGCTTTCGGCCTCAATATCCTTGTGCGGCACGACGGACGAAACGCCGATGCTGACGGTAACCATGTTACTGATTTTTGACCTGCTGTGTTCGACCTGCAGGGATTTAAGGGCCTGCCGCATTCTCTCGGCAATCTTGATAGCACCTTCCCGGGAGGTATCGGGCAGAATGGCGGAAAATTCCTCGCCGCCGTAGCGGGCCAGGAAATCTGTTTCGCGGTGGAGCGAGGCGGCAAGGGCCTTCGTAACCTTCTTCAGGCACTCATCGCCTCCCTGGTGGCCGTAATGGTCATTATAGTGTTTGAAAAAGTCAATATCGAGCATGAGCATGGCGATGGGCTGCTGGTAGCGTGCGGCCCGGAGCCATTCCTTTTTCAGGGTCTCGTCAAAGCTTCTGCGATTTGCTATACCGGTGAGACCGTCAATTGACGAGAGCTTCTGCAGGGCGCGGTTGACGGTGGCGAGCTGCAGCCGGCTTTCCTCGAGGGCCAGGAAGGCCTCGTCCCGTTCAACCTGGCTGATGTATGCCCGGGAGTGGTACCGCAGCCGGGCGATAAGTTCGATCTTGTCGGGCAGCTTGATCAGGTAGTCATTTGCCCCGAGTTGAAATGCTTCACTCTTGATTTTCGCCTCCTCGTTGGTGGACAGGACGATGATAGGGATTTTGGCGGTGACCCTGTTGACCCTGAAGGAGCGCACCATCATCAGTCCGTCGATATCGGGCATGACGAGGTCCTGCAGGATGACCGTGGCGTTGATCTCCGCTGCGAGCCTGATCGCCTTCTGGGGATCCGGGCAATAGTGGAAATTGATGTCCTGCTCACTGCTGAGGGCCCGGCGGATCGCTTCGGCAATCATCACCTGGTCGTCGATGAGCAGAACGGTGATCCTGTGGTCTTCGGGGGATGGGTGGGAGCGGGTTTTTGGCATCTGCATAATATCGTTATCGTTTCAAGACTAAATCAATGATTGTCCTGCCGATTTCACCGGCTGGAAGGCTGGCGGAAGCCGCCCCGATTTCTGCCGCTGCCTTGGGCATTCCGTACACGATGCTGGACTCTTTGTCCTGGGCAATTGTATACCAGTTGCGACGGTGAAGTGCAAGAAGGCCTTCCGCCCCGTCCCGCCCCATGCCGGTGAGAATGGCGGCGATGCCTCCTGTTGGCCAGTGCTGTGCAACGCTGTGGAAAAAGACGTCTATGCAGGGGTGGTAAAAGTTTTCCCGCGGCTCGGCTGAATAGGCGAGTTTGAGGCGCGGCGTCATGACCAAATGCTTATCCGAGGCGGGAACGAGCACCCTGCCGGGTTCAGGAACGGCGCCATAGCTGATGCGCGCTGCACTCATATCTATCAGGGAGTCCAGCCACGAAACAAAACCGGGGATAAACTGGTTCTCCATGTGCTGGATGATGATAAAGGCGGCCGGAAAGTTGCGGGGAAAAACGGAAAGAATATCAATGAGGGTTTTCGGTCCGCCGGTTGAACAACCGAGAATAACAAGGGGCAGACCGTTGATTTCGACCCTGGCTTCCGGAACAGTCGCCGGCCTGCTCAATTGTTTATTGATAATGCCGGTGAGCTGTCCGATCTGCCGGATTTTGTCTAAAAATTCGCTGGCGCCGCCGGATTCGCCGGACCGGCCGATGACCGGTGTCGCGACAGCGTCGAGGGCACCGGCCCCCATTGCCTCGAATACTTTGGCGCTGTTTCCGGTAACCGTTGCCGTGACGATCAGGATGGGACACGGGGTTTCCCGCATGATCCTGCGGGTGGCCTCAACCCCGTCCATGACTGGCATGCGCAGATCCATGAGAACGAGGTCCGGAGCCAGTTCCCGGCAGCACCGGGTTGCCTCCAGGCCGTTATCAGCGACCCAGACAACCTGGTGTTCCGGCACTTTTGCCAGGACCCTTTTCAGGTTTTCGACGCAGATTGGCAGGTCATTTACTATGCCGATTTTCACGGGTGCCTCGCAGCAGTAAAAAGAAGGAACACAAACGCTCCGGTGCAAGAGCAAGCAGGGCCGAAAACCGGAGAAGAGCACCGAAAGCAGACTTCATGGTTCAATGGACTACTCCTGCGGTCCGCCGATAAGTTCAAGCACGGCATTGACCAGGGCCTGGTCCTGGAAGCTGCCCTTGGTGATATAATAGTCGGCCCCGACCTCCAGACCCTTGTTACGGTCCTCGGGGCTGTCTTTGTATGAAACGATGATCACCGGCAGATGGCGCAGGCTGGTATCGTTTTTAATAAGCTTCACAAGCTCGAAACCGTTCAGCCGCGGCATGTCAATATCCGAGATGATCAAATCAAAACGTTTGGCGCGGACGGTGTTCCACGCGTCCATGCCGTCGACCGCGACATCGACATCATAGCCCCGGGCAGAAAGCATCTTGCGTTCGACCTCCCGGACGGTGATGGAGTCATCCGCCACGAGGATGCGTTTTTTCCTGACCGCAAGATCCTCGTCGCTGCCGATGGGAAGCAGGCGGTTGCCGCTTATCAGCTGCTCCAGCGAGTTGAAGATGTCGTCGACGTCGACAATAAGAACAGGGGTGCCATCCTCGAGAATTGATCCCGAGTTGATGTCCTTGATTTTCCCGAGGCGCGGATCAAGGTGCTGGACGACAAGGTCGCGAACCCCTAAGAGCAGGTCGACGGTAAGGCCATAGGAGTGCCTTTTGTCGCTGAAGATGATGACGTGAATATTTTCGCGTCTTGCGGCCGAAGGGGTCTTTGTCCTGAAAACCTGCTGTGCCGCGACAATCCCGATCCGCTTTTCCTTGAAGGTGAAATACTGGCGGCCTTCGATCTCCTGGATCTGGTCCCGGCTCAGCTGCAGGACATGGTCAATGGCCGCCAGGGGGAAAGCGTAGGGTTCGCCGTTTATTTCGGCCAGGAGGGTCCGGAGAACAGAGAGGGTCAGCGGCAGCTGCAGTTCAAAGGTGGTTCCGTGCTGCAACCGGGTCGAAACGTCAATTTTGCCGCGCACTTCGTTCACAACGGTGCGGACCACATCCATGCCGACCCCGCGGCCGGAAATGCTGCTGACTTTTTCAGTTGTCGAAAAGTTCGGCAGGAAGAGAAATTCGAGCAGTTCATGATCGGTAAGGTTGAGCGCCAGGAGAGGGTCGCACAGTTTTTTTCCCACGACCAGCCGTCGCAGTTTCTCAAGATCAATGCCGCACCCGTCGTCACTGATGCTGATGTTCAACATGCCGCCGCTGTGACGCGCCTCCAGCCGGACGGTGCCTTGCCGTTTTTTTTCAAGGGCAAGCCGCTCAGCGGGAGTTTCCAAGCCATGGTCTACGCAGTTGCGGATCAGGTGGGTGAGAGGAGCCTCGATTTTCTCGAGAATATCACGGTCCACCATGGTTTCCGAACCGCTGACCTCGAACCTGACCTCCTTGCCAAGCTCCCGGGCAAGGTCGCGGACCATGCGGGGGAAGGCCCGAATCCCCTCGGAAAAGGGCCGCATTTTGCTGGCCAGGATTTCGTTGTAAAGGAGATGGGACGTCCTTGCGGCATGCCTGGCATGCTCGTCAAGGACTTCCCTGTCCTGCTGCAGCATCTGCCGGCAGATGAGCAGTTTCTGCTGAAAATCATCTACGATCCGCAGGTCCGGGACGGGTTCCTCGGCGACATGCAGAGTTTCTCTGATCTTATCCACAAGCTGGGACAATTCATCCTGCCGGTGCTTGAGGCGAAGCAGCTGCTGGCTGAATTCAGGCAGCCAGCGGGAGGCAATGAGTGCTTCACCGGCCAGGCCCATCATGCGTTCCATGCTCTGGGCTGCCACCCGGACCGACCTGATGCCGTCGATATCCTCCACCCGCCGGCCAGCTTTTTTTGTGTCCGGCTCATCTGCGGCCGGAGCGGGAGTCGGTTCTTCCTGTGGTACCGCAGATTCGCGAGGTTTCAGGAGGGAAGCGTCCTCCGGATCAGGTGCACTTCGTCTGGCAGCGATTTGTTTCAGTATATGGAGCCGCTCTTCTATTTCACCCGAGTGGGCGGCAAGCCACCCGGCACTCTCATCTTCCCGGATTGCGGCAACCGAGGTTAAGAGAACAACAGTGCGCCGCATGGTTTCGATATCATCGGAGACAAGGACGATTTCGTCTGCCTGGGCGCGGGACAAGATATCCGCCATGGCAGCTGCAAGCTCTGCGGCCCGGTCCATGTCGACGATCCTGGCCGCGTCCTTCATGGAGTGGCAGGCGCGGATCATGGGATCGAGCAGGTCCCTGCGGCCCGGATCACGCTGCATGGTGTTAAGGTCCCGGGAAAGCCTGGTGAAATGCTTTTCCGCTTCCAGGCGAAAGAGGTCAAACATGGACAGGCTGCTTAAATCAACGGGGAGATCGGCAGCCCCCTCCTGAAAAGAGAGGGAAACCCCTTCATGCTGCGTGGCAGGCTCTGGCGGCGGGTCGGCCGTGGACCCGGGAGCGGCCCCGGAATCAGTTTTTTCCCCTCTTGCCAGAGATGTGTAGGACCTGACAAGTGAGCTGATTTCAGGGTCTCTGACATCAAAGAAATTTTCGGTTTCCGCCTCCGGAACACGGGCAATGGCGTTGAACAGGTCCAAACCCTTGAGGAGCAGGTCTATTCCATCCCGGTCCAGGGTTATCCTGTTCTCCTGGGCGGCGACAAAAACATCTTCCATGGCATGGGCAACCTTGACTGCCCCATGGAGTTCCACGACCCGGGCGGCACCCTTCAGCGAGTGGGATGCCCGCATCAATGATTCAAGCAGCTCCGGCGCTTCCGGGTTCTGCTCCAGGGCCAGCAGGTTCTCTGAAATCAGGCTGCACTGGTTTTCAGCCTCCATGCGAAACAGGTCCATCATGGACATGTCGCCCAAGTCATAGCCGTTGCCGTAGGTCATTTGAGGTCCTTTGTCAGGGCCTTGAACAGGGGTTTGTCTTTCAGCAAACCGATGTCAAGGTTGCCCAGCTGCAGGATGCCGGTGGTATAGGCTGCCTTGGTGCCTGAAACAGTTACGGGCAGTTCCTTGACCATTTCGGGGGTAAAGTGGACTATGCCCCTGGTTTCGGTTACCGGAAAGGCGACCGGGCGGTTTTCCTGCACTGCCACCACGAGGCGGGCCGGGGCGCTATAAGCCGGGTCGCGTTCCTCTCCGTTCCTGGTTCGTTTTGCAATACCGAGAACCGAGCCAATGGAGACACATATATGCAGGCGGCCATGGATGTTGACAAGGCCCCGGAGGCTGTCGCTGCTGATGTTGGGCAGGGAATGGATCGGCCCCATGGGGACTATTTCCCGGATCATTGCGGCAGGAAGGCCCAGCCATTCACTACCGGTCCGAAAGACAAAGACGGAAGTCAGGTTGAGCGGCTTTGTCTCCTTCTCATCTGCAAGGATCCTGGTCCATTCACGCCGGTATCCCTCGTGGGGCGGGGTCCGCAATAAACGCCGGCCCGTTTCTGCAAACACCGGACAGTTCCTGCAGTGGATCACGTCGGCGAGGGATGGACATTTTTCAGTCCCCCGGCTCCAGATGCCGATGCGGTTCCAGCAGTCATCAATAGTCAGGTCTTGCGTTTCCATGGCGGATGTCGGTCGGCCTCCTTATAATGGGCCGGGCATTTCGGCTTATTTTTCCTGCAGCCGTTTCAGTCTTTTAGCCAGAATTGCCGCTTCCTTTCTGTCACCTTTCATTTCTGTCAGAAGTGAGAGGAACAGGAGAATTTCCTTGTTGTGGGGTTCCAGGTAAAGGGCCTTGCGGTAGAAAGTTTCAGCCTGCTCCGGGTCTCCGGTGTTTTCGCTGATGATGCCCAGGAGAAAGAAGGCGGCGGCCGAAGGGCCGCACTGTTGCAGATACTCCTTGCAAAGAGCAGCAGCCCTGTCAAGTTCACCCCTGTCGGCCAGTTGCTGCGCCCGGCGCAGGTCCGGTTCTTGCCAAGCACCACTTGTTGTTGATGGTTTTGCTTTCCCGCCGCGGCTCCTGCCTTTTCGAACGGGAGGGACAGCAGCGAGTGGTACAGCCGGTTGCAGAACGGGAGATGAGCTCTTTTTCTTGTGAAAGGCAAATGCCTGGATGTGGGGTGCGTGGCTGAAAAAAGAGGTATCCACGAGATTCGCTTCCGCATGGCCGACAAAAAGAAGACCGTCAACGGCAAGAATCCTGTTGAGATTGGCCATGGCTCGTTTTATTGCATCAGCATCGAAATATATCAGGACATTGCGGAAAAAAATAACATCAAAGAGCCCCAGTCTTTCCATGAAAGGGGTGTGCAGAACATTGCCGGCATGAAAGTGAACCTTTTTCCGGATAGCAGGAATCAGGTTGTAAAATTTGCCGTCGGCTGTAAAAAAGCGGTCCCGGTAGGAGATGTCCTTGCCACGAAACGAGTTCTTTGCGTAAACCCCCTCGCGGGCCCTGGTTATGAGGCGGCTGCTGATGTCAATTCCATGGATCGTGAACTTTTCCGGTGCCACCCCTGCCTCTGTGAGGACCATGGCAAGGGAGTAAGGCTCCTCGCCCGTGGCGCAGGGAACGCTGAGGAGTCTCATGGTACGGCCGGCAGGCGTTTTTTTCCAGCAGCTTTCCAAATGGCGGAGCATTGCCTCAAATGGAGCCCGTTCCCGAAAGAAAAAGGTTTCGGGGATGACAATCTCTTCTATCAGTTTATCGAGTTCTTCGGCGGATGACCTGAGCTTTGCAAAATAGGCATCCCGGTCGGAAAAACCGAGAACCTCCATGCGCTGCATGACCGTGCGCTGCAGCCGTTCCCCGGAGAGGAACCGGTTGTCGAGCCCCACTTCCTGCCGCAGAATCGATTCAATGCTGGTGTCAGACATATTGATCAGGTCTTGTTGTTTTTCGGGTGCTCTTTCATTCACCGGCCGGGAAGAGAAAATCCTTTTCCGGTATTATTTTTTTCACGTCAAACCACTGGATCAGCTCAGAGGCGTCCGGACCCGACACGCCGCCGTAGAGAGTTTCGGCCATAATGGTTCCTGAAGGCGGCAGTGCTTCAAGACTTGTCTGGACCGTTTCAGTGACATTGTTTGCCATCAAGGCAAGGGAAACCTCCCCGCTGTTCTCAACCTGGTGTTTTACGATTATGATGCGGGTGCTGAAACTGTTTTCACACGGAACAGCCGTGAGCAGCCGGCACAGGTCGATAACGGGAATCGCCGCACCCCGGTAATTCATGAGGCCGGCGATATGATCGGGGGTGTTCGGGATGAGCTTCAGTCGGACCAGGGGAACCACCTCAACGATCTGCCTGGCATCGAGAGCATAACGGTCGCTGCCGATTTCAAACAGGAGAAGAAGCATCTTCGTTGCCGGCCTCTACTTTGAAGCGGGATGCACTCTCCTGTAACCCTAAGGCCGCCTGGTGCAGCCTGGTTATGGAAGCACTGGTCTGGGTCAGTGTGGCGGCGGTCTGCTGCGCCGCCTCGTTCAACTGGCCGATGGATTCACTGATCTGGTTCGCCCCGCTGGTCTGGGCCTCAATCCCTTCGGTAAGGGTTTCCACCTGGGGGTTGATGACTTCAACCTGCTCAATGACCCCGGAAAGCTGTTCACTTATGAGGCTGACATCCTTGACGCTTGCATGGGCATCCTCGGCAAACTTGTCAATGCCCATAACCGCGGCGGAAATGGCCGACTGGACCTCCCGAACCATCTGCGCGATGTCATAGGTGGCGACTGCGGTCTGGTCGGCAAGGCGGCGGATCTCGGTGGCGACTACGGCGAAGCCGGCCCCGTACTCCCCGGCTTTCTCCGCCTCGATGGCGGCGTTGAGTGAGAGCAGGTTTGTCTGGTCCGCCACCTTGTTAATGGTTTTGACCACGTCGGCGATGTTGCCGGCCTTTTCATTTAATACCTGCAGTTTTTTGACGATGGCGCCGGTGGCATTTTCCATCTTGACCATGGTGGTGTCGAGGTTTGCGAGACTTCCCTGGCCTTCGGCGGCAACAAAGGCCGCATTCTTTGTCAGGCTGTTCACCTTCTTCATGGTTGCGAGAAGATGGGCGCCGGTGGCGGCAATTTCCGTGCTCGATGCCGCTATTTCACTCGTGGTGGCGGCGTGTTCGTTGGCCGTCACTTCCTGCTGCTTGTTTGTGGCGGCAAGCTCGGTGATGGAACTGGTGACCTGGATGCCGGAACGCTGGATCTGGCCGACCAGTTCACTGAGGTAGGTGACCATCTGGTTGAATCCCTTGATAAGCAGACCGAACTCGTCGTAGCGTCCGAAATTCAGCCGCTGGGTTAGATCGCCCCTGATAGCCTGTTGGGTGGCATTGAGTATCTTTTTCAGCGGCACATCGATGCTCTTAATGAGCAGGTAACTGGCAATGGTGGA
>JAFDCC010000127.1 GCA_019312985.1 Deltaproteobacteria bacterium | reverse complement strand
GGCCCTCTGCCTGCAGCAGGACAAGCCTGCGGCCGCTGCCAACCCCGGGATCCACGATCGCCAGCTGAATTGTCCCTTCTGGGAAAAAAGCGTAGGCCGCCTTGACGAGCAATGCGGCCTGCCGGACATTATGCCTGGCAATCCCATGGCTCAGGTCAACAATTGTTGCGCGCGGCGCCCGGCCAAGAATAACCCCCTTCATGACCCCGACATACTCGTCTTCCAGCCCGAAATCCGTGGTGAGTGTAATTATCCTCGGCATGATTTTCCCGTTGTCCTTTTTGCGGCTCAATTTTTTAGCCGGAAGCGTCCCCCTGAACAGACAGGAGCCTTTGGACCCGCTGTGCCAGGGGAGGATGGCTGTAATAGACCGCGGCATACCATGGGTGGGGGTGCAGGTTGGCAAGGTTGTCCAGCCCGAGCTTCATGAGGCCGCGTGCCATGGCACCGGGCATATCGGTCAACTGCACGGCAAAGTCATCCGCCTCGATCTCGTGGCGGCGCGAGATGAGAGCCAGCAGGGGTTTTAAGGGAAAGAGCACCAGGGAACCAACAAAAGCGGCCAGGAGAAGCTGGGCGTGGATGCTGGGAATGTCGAGCATGAAAAGGCGGGCAAGGAAGTTTTCCGCTGACAGTCGGTGGGCCGCATAAAAACCGAGAAGGGAAAGGAGTTGGCTGACGGCAAGCATTTTCAGGATATGCTTTTTCTTCCAGTGCCCGGCCTCGTGGGCCAGGATTGCCAGGATCTCGTCATCCTCGTGGCTTGCAAGCAGGGTGTCAAACAGGACTATTTTTTTGAGGCGGCCGATACCGGTGAAATAGGCGTTGCTGTGTTTCGAACGTTTGGAACCGTCCATGCTGAACACCCTGTTGACCGTCAGGCCGGCCCTGGCCATGATCTCCTTGATACGGCCTTCCAGGGAAGTATCGGCAATGGGGCTGAACCGGTTGAAAAGCGGGGCAATGAGAGCCGGAGAAATGTAGAGCAGAAAAATGGCGTAGAGCAGGACAAAAAGCCAGCCAGCCAGCCACCATATCGCCGGTAGTGCTGTAATGAGCGAGAGGAGAACGGCGAGCAGAACCCCGAGAAGCAGAGTGCCGATAAGCAATGACTTGACAGTGTCCTGGACAAAGAGAGCCGGGGTCATGGTGGAGAACCCGAACCGTTTTTCGAGGGAAAAGGTGGTGTAGAGGGAAAAGGGCAGCTTGATGAGGGTGTCGGCGTAGACCAGGGCCAGGAAAAAGACAACGCCGGAAACAACCGGGGACCAGTCCTGTGCTGTAATAAGAGTGTTGACCCGGTTCAGCAGGCCGCCAAAGAGAAAGAGCAGCGTGACAGAGGCTGAAACCAGCGACTCAACCCGCTGCAGACGGCCGTGGGCAAGGGTATAGTCGCGCATTTGCGCCAGGGTCTCCCCGTCGACATGGGGGGTGAATCCAGGGGGTACTTCGGCGCCGTGCCTGCCAAGGTATCTGAGGTTGAGCAGGTGCAGGAGGTGATCCGCTGCCTCCACGGCCAGGTAAGCAGCAAGTATGAAAAAAAACAGCGTCTGCACGGAAACAGGGCTCCTGGGGGAAAGGGTGTTCTTTCGCCCTGCCGCCCTTTGCCGGGAAGACAGGGGAAATTGCCGGAGACTCTGCCGGACCTTTTTCCGGCAGGCAATTACTGCATACCGGAATCCTGCGTTAAGTTCAAGCCCCAATCGGGGCGGCCGGCAGCAGGACCGGCAGAGGGTGAAAGAGACCCGCTGCAGCTAGGAGTTTGGGGCCGGGCAGGGATCCTTGACAGTTCCCCCAAAACGACGGGCTGTCACTGCCGCCTGGTGTCGGGCCCTGCAGCTGCGGCCCGGGAGACATGCATGGAGAAAAAAATAAACTGAGAGATTGAACATTCCTGAAAAGTAGTTATAGTGACACCTTTTTCATGATGAACCGCTTTAAAGGCAGGAAAAATCGATGGACAAGAGAGTAGGACATGGGCGGCCGCGTGACGAGTGCGGCGTCTGTGGCATTTTCGGCCACCCGGATGCTGCCCGGCTCACCTATTTCGGGCTGTACGCCCTGCAGCACCGCGGCCAGGAAAGTACCGGCATCGTCACCTCGGACGGCAGCCGGATATCGCAGCACAAGGCAATGGGGCTGGTGCCGGAGGTGTTCACCGAAGACATCCTCAATGGTCTCACGGGGCACCTGTCGGTGGGCCATGTCCGTTATTCCACCACCGGGGCCTCCCATCTCCTGAATGCCCAGCCTTTCACCGTTACCCACAGGGGCGGCACCCTGGCCGTGGCGCATAACGGCAACCTGGTGAATACCAGGGAACTGCGGGATGAACTGGAGGGGCAGGGCGCCATCTTCCAGACTACCATGGACACCGAGGTGGTCGTCCACCTTCTTGCCCGCAACTCGCCCATGGGGTTGGAAAAAGCCATAGAGGAGACGTTTTCCAAGGTGAAAGGCGCCTACTCCATGGTCCTGATGACCCTGGACCAGCTCGTGGCAATCCGTGATCCCGGAGGCTTCCGACCCCTCTGCCTGGGGAGGCTGAACAACGGCTCCTATATCGTGGCATCGGAGACCTGCGCCCTTGACCTGGTGGAGGCCCAGTACGTCCGGGACATCGAGCCGGGCGAGGTACTGATCATCGACAAAAACGGCTTGCAGTCGCTCTTTCCCTGGCCCAGACAGAAGCACAGCTTCTGCATCTTTGAACATGTCTACTTTGCCCGCCCCGACAGCGATATCTTCGGCATGAATGTATACCAGAGCCGCAAGCAGATGGGTAAGATCCTCGCCGATGAATGCAAACTGGAGGCAGACCTGGTCATGCCGTTTCCCGACTCGGGCAACTATGCCGCAATCGGGTTTTCCCAGGCCTCGGGGATCCCGCTCGAAATGGGGGTTATCCGGAACCATTACGTCGGCCGTACCTTTATTCAGCCGACCCAGTCCATGCGTGATTTTTCTGTCAGGGTAAAACTCAACCCGATCCGCTCCTTCCTGGAAGGCAAGCGGGTCGTGGTCATTGAGGATTCGATCATCAGGGGGACAACGGGGCGCAGCCGCATCAAATCACTGCGTGAAGTCGGGGTGAAGGAGGTGCACATGCTCATCAGCTGCCCGCCGACCCGCTATCCCTGCTACTACGGCATCGACTTTCCTTCCAACACGGAACTGATCGCCGCCAGGAAAAGCATCGAGGAGATCCGTGCCTACCTTGACCTGGACTCTCTCTACTACCTGAGCCTCGAGGGAATGATCAGGGCAACCGGGGTGAATTCAGACTCCTTCTGCAAGGCCTGCTTTGACGGCAAGTACCCTGTTAAGCCCGACACCTCCTTCCGCAAGCACTCCCTCGGGACGTAGCCGGGCTGCCAGGTTCAGGCCTTGAGCAGGTCGGCAAGCTGGAAGGCCAGCTCCAGGCTCTGTTCCGCATTGAGCCGCGGGTCGCAGGTTGTCTGGTAGTTGAGCTGCAGGTCCTCATCAATGATATTGCGGCCGCCGCCGGTGCACTCCGTGACGTTTTCGCCGGTCAACTCGAAATGGACGCCGCCGGGCACCGTCTGCTCCGCCCGGTGGATTTCGAAAAAGGACCTGATTTCCCCCAGGATGTTGTTGAAATTCCTTGTCTTGTGGCCGGTTTCGGCGGTATAGGTATTGCCGTGCATCGGGTCACAGCTCCAGACGACCTGCAGTCCCTCCCTTTTTATCTCGCGCGCCAGCTGCGGCAGGTGCTTGTCAATGTGCGTCGCGCCAAAGCGGGTGATCAGGGTCATCCGGCCCGGTTCATTGTCGGGATTGAGGCGGGTGATGATCCGCTTTATCTCGTCAATATCGTGCTTGGGGCCGACCTTCATACCGAGGGGGTTTAAAACTCCGCGGAAAAACTCAACATGGGCACCGTCAAGCTGCCGGGTCCGGTCGCCGATCCAGAGCATGTGGGCGCTGCAGTCGTACCAGTCGCCGGTGGTGGAGTCCCGGCGGGTCAGGGCTTCCTCATAGCCGAGGAGCAATGCCTCGTGCGAAGTGAAGAATTCGGCCTGGTTGAACTGCGGCGTGTCCGTTTCAATGCCGACAACCTGCATGAAGTTGATGGCATCGGCAATGTGTTGTGCCAGCCGCTCGTAGGACTGCCCCATGGGGGTGGACTTGACGAATTCCTGGTTCCAGGCGTCGACCCGGTGCAGAGCGGCATACCCGCCCCGGGTAAAGGCCCGCATGATGTTCATCGTTGCAGCGGCAAGAAAATAGCCCTTCAGCAGCCGCTGCGGGTCCGGTTTTCTGGCTTCCGCCGTAAATTCTGGGCTGTTGACCATGTCGCCGCGGTAGCTCGGAAGCTCGACGTTGTCTATCGTTTCGGTGTCGGAGGAACGGGGCTTGGCATACTGGCCGGCGATGCGGCCCACCTTGATGACAGGCTTGCCGCCGGCGTAGGTAAGGACGATGGCCATCTGCAGGATGACCTTCAGCGATTCCCTGATGCTCGGGGCGGTGCACTGCTGGAAATCCTCGGCGCAGTCGCCTCCCTGAAGCAGAAAGGCGTCGCCGGTTACGGCCCGGGCCAGCTTCGCCTTCAAATTTCGGATCTCGCCGGCAAAAACAAGGGGCGGCAGTTGTGAAATCGATTGAAGCACTCCCCTGTATTCTTCGGGGTCCGGCCAGTTGGGCTGCTGCAGTGCCGGGAAGTTATGCCAGCTGGACTTTGTCCAGTCCTTTGCCTGTTGTGTCATTGTTATGCTGCTCCTTACACGTTTGAGCCGTGTTCATGTATGAATAAATGGCGCCGCCCGGCACCAGGTGGTGCGCTCCGGCCTGTTTTCCGCCTATCTTTCTCAGCCTTCCCTGGCCCCCGGCAGGGCACACGGCCCACCGGCACAGCAGATCTCCACGTCATAGGCGTTTAAAATGCGGCGCTCGCGGTCCTTCCTGGTCTCGTCGGTGAAGGGCTCAAAGCGGAGCGACTGCACCAGCTCGCCTGCCTCGTCTTTGCCCGGTATGCTGGCGAGGCCGGTCCGGATGACCTTGCCTGAGTAAGTGTCAAGCAGCTCTGCTTCCCGGCCGTTGGTAACGACCGCCAGGGGGATCTGGTATGCCGGCTCGAGGACCCTGGCAGCTGCAATGGCGGCGCGTTCCCGGGTTACGATTGAGCCGGGGGCAAAGCGCAGTATCATAAACCTTTTCCCGCCTTCGCGCACCGTAATATCGATGGTCGAGGCGACAAACTGTTTATTGTACAGGGTTTCAATGCCGAGCCGCGGCTCCAGGTCGCTTCTGGCAAAGCCCTTTTTTTCCACCAGGAACCTGGCGAGCTCCTGACGGCACCGCTCATCATCGGTGTCAACGATGGTCTCGCCCGTAATGAAATCGGTACAGGTGCCGTAAATATAATGATGTGAAGGAATATCAGCCATCAGCCTCGTACTTCTGAACAGGTGTCATTCGGGAAAACATCACCAAAATGGCAACAGGGGGCCTGCTTCGGCCCCCTGTCAGGTTTAACAATATGTAAATCTAAATCAACTGAGCGTTACAAACAGTCCTAGAGTTCCAGCCAGGACTCGGAAAAGACCGTCTGCCCGGAGAGGGCCTTGTAGGTCTTGTAATGCTCCAGTTCAGCCCCGGAGAGGCCGGCCGGATCGGGGTCGTTGCCGTCCATCATGCCGTGCACCAGGTCAACAAGGTTCTGGCGCTGCCCCGTACAGATCGCCATGATCTCCTCGTCGTAGGAATTGACGATGGCGGTCGTCAGGCCATATTTCATCAGCATGATGAGGTAGGTGCGGTCAAGGTACTTGCGGAGGTGTTCCGCCACGCCGTTTGAGACATTGGAAAGGCCGATGGTAGAGCCGGCTCCCGGCGCGATATCCTGCAGCATGCTTAAGAATTCCAGGCCGGCGAGGGTCTGGTCCGCTCCCAGGGTAATGGGTGAGGCAATCGGGTCGAAGAGCATTTTTTCATTGGGAACACCGGCCTCTGTCAGGGCCATGAGCAGGTCGACCGCCAGGGCGGCCCGTTCGTTGGAGTCCCGTGGCATACCCTCGGGTCCCCACAGCAGCGCAACAACGCTGCAGCCGGCTTCTGCCGCAATCGGCACCAGGGCCTCCATTCTTTCCGGCCTCGCCATGATGGAGTTCAACACCGCGTCGGTTTTGTTCGCAACTTTCTTGAAACCGGCGGCCATGGCATCAACATTGGTGGTGTCGAGAACCAGGGGCAGGTCGCTGACCGCCTCCACCGTTTCGACAACCCAGGGCATAAGCTCCTGGCCGTCCTTGCGTGCCGGCCCTATGTTCAGGTCGAGATAGGCTGAGCCGGCCGCCGTTTCCTCCTTGGCCATCTCCTGGATCGGCCCCGGATTTCTTTCCTTCATGGCAGTACCGCTTCGCTTGCCCATTATATTAATGCTCTCTGCGATTGCTTTTACAGTCTGTGCCATACCTCCTCTCCTTTGTCCTATGGGTTATCAGGTGTTTGTCAAGATTACTTGACGGATCTGTGCTAAGGTTATACTGAAAACAGTGCCACGCGGCTGTTGTACGACGCACGAAGATACACGTTTCTGCATGATAGTATTCCTGCAGCATATGATTGTATATTTTTCAAAACTTGCTTGTACCAAAAAGCAGGTAAACAATCAACAAAGTTTCGACCTGTAGGCCGATAATGTTGAAGAAAATCCGCATTGCCATTCTCCTTTTTGTCCTTTTTCTTGTGGGGGCCGACAGCTACCTCACCCAGCAGCGCTTAACCGGCTGGGAGCAGCCGCTGGCTGTCGTGATCTACCCGGTCAACGGTGACGGCAGTGCTGCCAGCAGCGACTACATAGCAAGTCTCCACCGGGACGACTTAAGCGGTATAGATCGCTTTCTGGAGGGAGAAGGGCAGCGTTACAGGCAAAAAGCCCTTCCCCCCGTGCTCTTCGAGGTGGCACCGGAGGTCACACAGCTGCCGCCCGAGCCCCCCTTTGGCGCAGGCACTCTCACCATCATGTGGTGGAGTCTGCAGCTGCGTTACTGGGCTTGGAAAAACGATACCAACGCGGGGCCGCCGGGCAATATCAAGGTTTTTGTCCTTTACCATGATCCGGCAGACGGGGAGAAGCTCGATCATTCCCTCGGCCTCAAGGAAGGGCACATATGCCTGGTGAACGCGTTTGCCGGCCGCAGCCTCAGCCCTCTCAACAACGTGGTAATCACCCATGAAATCCTCCACACCCTGGGTGCCACAGACAAGTACGACCACCGGACCCTGCAGCCCCTTTTTCCGGAAGGGTATGCCGAGCCGGAACTGGTACCCCTGCTGCCGCAAAAGTATGCCGAGATCATGGGCGGCGCTATCCCGCTTTCGCCGGCAGAATTGCGGATGCCTGAAAGCCTTGCCGCCACGGTTGTCGGGGAGGTTACGGCCAGGGAGATCGGGTGGCTGCCATAGCCACTTTTTTCCCTACAATGACCTGGCGGGCAGTTTTGCCCTTACGGTCGGGAAGAGGGTCATGTCCGTGTGGGGCAGGAAAAGCGAGGCCATGTAGTGGTTCATGAAGTTGGGGTTTTCAGAAAGCTCCATGTTGGTCATGAGCCCGCTTACCACGGTCCTCTCCCAGAAGCGCTTGTGGTCGGTGAGGCTTATCTGGGCCCCGAGGAGCGAGCCATTGCCGAGGTAGTAAAACCGGTCGCGCTCTATATCGGGCAGAAGCCCGATGACAATGGCCTGTTCCAGGTCGATGTAGTTGCCGAAATTGCCGGCCAGAATTACCCGTTCCAGGTCGGAAAAACCCATGCTGACCGATTCGAGCAGGGTCTGGTAGCCGGCATACATGGCTCCTTTGGCCCGCATCAGGTTGTCGAGGTCCACCTCGGTTATGACGATATCCTCGTCCAGGGCCGAATCCTTGGCCCAGACCAGGACATATTCATAGCCGTCATGCCCCTCCCGTATCCGCGGGTGGTCAAGGTCCCTGTTGAATTTCCCCTGCTGGTCAATGACGCCCGCCTCGAGCAGTCCGGCGACGATGCTGATGAGGCCGGAGCCGCAGATGCCCTGCGGCCTGGCAAGGTTGACCGT
>JAFDCC010000126.1 GCA_019312985.1 Deltaproteobacteria bacterium | reverse complement strand
TGGGATCGTTGGCGACCTTGCGGACCAGTTCACGGTAATCCTGGGCGCCGTTGCAGCCGGGAGCGTACTCATAGATGGTCTTGCCGTAGGCCGGCGCCTCTGACAGCCTGACGTTGTAGCGTATGGGCATGCAGAGCCTTTCCCCGTAAATTTTACCGATCTTGCTGAGAATCCGCGAGGTCTTCTTGACCCGCTTGTCCTCGAACGTCGGCAGGATGTATTTCAGGTTCAGCTCGGGCCGGTATTTCTGGATCGAGGAGATGGAGCGGAGGAATTCACTCAAGCCCTGCAGCGACATGATCTCAAGTGCCACCGGAATCATCAGCTCATTGACGTAGAAAAGAACGTTAACCGTCAGCGGGTCCCACCCCGGCGACGTATCGACGATGACATAATCAAAGATTGTGTCCAGGGGCTGCAGGGCTTCGCTGACAGTCATCTCGCCGCCGTAATCCTTGCGGTCGATCATGCGCTTGACGCCGGCCAGAGACTTGCCGCCGCCCAGGAGCCAAAGGTTGTTCCTGGCCTTCGTCAGACACTCTTTCAGGGTAAGCTCCCCGGTTACAAGTTCAGTCAGGCCCGCCTTGGGTTTGACCCCGAGCATGAAGCTGTCCTGTCCCTGGGTGTCCGTGTCAACGAGCAGCACCTTGAACCCGGCAAGCGCCAGGCCGGAGGCAAGGTTAATGGCTGTGGTGGACTTGCCGACCCCGCCCTTGCTGAGAGAAATACCGATTTTCCTGGCAACGGTCGCACCGCGCTTCAGCGTCTGCGCCTCCTTCTTTTTCCCATCCGGCGCCGGTCTTGTAATATTCAGGGCAAAGGACTGACCGCAGCTGGTGCAGCGGGCCTTCCTGGCATTGGCAGGTATCTTTTTTTCGTCAATTGAATGCTTTTTTTTGCAGTGAGGACAAATAACAAGCATTGTTTAGCGCCTCCGGATATGAGGGTTTATAGAGCCAAGCATGTGTGATGGCGGGGATACTGTTCTGGTTCCTGCGCAACGTATGCGGTATTCCCCGGCAAGCACCACCAAAACAGCCCTTCCCGTTGATACCTGTTTTTCCCCGTTAAAAAAAGTCATTTTTTGAAAATACCCAAAATATTTTTCAAGAAACCGGTCTTACTGTGTTACCGCATTATAAAATGCAATAATAGTACCAGTTACCGTTTCCTTTACCGTTCCCTGAATTTTTCTTCCCTGCACACCTGCAGGAACTGCAGCAGCTTTTCCCTAATCTCGCCGTTAATATCGAGAAACTGCAGGCCCGCAAGCGAGAAACCGGGTCTCTGGGGCGTCACGTGGACAACCCTGCCGCGTATTGTCTGGGCCAGGCCGTTTATCTGCAGTTCGCAGGACAGTTCCTTTCCAGCGGCAATCAGGGCTTCCTCGTTGGACAGTTTGATGCTGATGCCGCCGCTGCAGATGTCAATTATTTCGTATGGGTCCTTGTTTATCCTGAGGCTGACGGTATCATTGCCCCGCACATTTATCCTGTAATCTTTACGCGCAATAGTTTCCATGCCCATAGTTTATCTCCAGCGTTGATGTGAATGCAAGCAGCTTGCCAGAAAACAGGAAAAATACCTTTTTATAATACACGCCGATGCGATTCTCATAAACCATTTTTTTCAACTTCCTGCCGAGCAGGAGTTGCATAATCGCTTTCCGGTGGCAGGAGGGGAACGTCAGGGCGCCAGCCGGCAGGCCAGCTGGCCGCAGGCGGCCGAGATATCGGCGCCCCGGCTGGAACGGACAAGGACCGTGTAACCCGCCTTCCAGAGGGTTTTCTGAAAAGCATCTATAACGTCGTCGGCAGGGCGGCGGAAGGGAAGGCCTGGTGATTCGTTGTACGGCAGCAGGTTGATCTTGCAGGGGATAAACCGCAGTTTTTCCGCCAGCAGCTCGGCATCGGCCACTGAATCGTTGACGCCTTGTATCAGAATGTACTCGAACATGATGCGCTTGCGTTTCGGCATGGGGAAATTTCTGCAGGCGTTTAGAAGGTCGGCCAGGGGGTATTTGCTGTTGATCGGCATCAGCCGTGTACGGGTGGTATCATCAGCGGCATGGAGGGAAACCGCGAGATTCACCTTGGTCTTCAACCCCAGCTCCTGGATTTTGGGGACCAGGCCGCAGGTTGACACCGTGATCCTTCGTTCGGAAAAATCCAGGCCGCGCTGCTCGACAAGGATGTCAATGGCGTCAACAAGGTTTGCAAAATTTGCCAGCGGCTCGCCCATCCCCATGAAGACGAGGTTGTTCAGGTTCCTGCCAACGATCTCATCCTCTTCACAAAGCCGGTCCCGAACGCGAACCACCTGGCCTACTATTTCTCCCGCCGTCAGGTTGCGTTTAAAGCCCATGGAGCCGGTCAGGCAGAATTCGCATCCCATGGCACATCCCACCTGGGATGAGACGCAGAGGGTGTTCCGTTCCTCCTCGGGAATCAGCACCGCTTCGATGTAGCTGTTGTCCCGAAGCTTGAAACCATACTTCACCGTTCCGTCCCGTGAGCGCTCTACGCCGGCTATTTCGGGCCAGGCAAAGGAGGCACGCTCGGCAAGGGTTTGCTGCAGCTGCCGCGGCAGGTCCGTCATCTCAGTAAAATCGGTGATATGCGGCCGGTAAAG